>CAZAIE010001409.1:0-2021 GCA_964485035.1 uncultured Myxococcaceae bacterium
CCGTACCACCGCTCCAAGCCCCGGAGCACGTGCAGCTCCGCCGCCGCCCGCGCGACCACCGGCGCCCGCAGCGCCTTCTCGAGCGACTCCACCGCGGCCGGGTTCCAGGCGTCCGCCATCGCCACCACCAGCCGCCCGCGCTCCACCCCCAGCGGCAGGGCCAGGTGCTCGACCGCCACCGCCCGCGGCACGAGCCCGAGCGCCCCGGCCTGCACCTCCTCGAACTCCGCCACGGTCAGCACCGGGACCAAGCGCTGCTCGGCCAGGAAACGCGGCAGCGTGTACAGGTCCAGGTACTGCAGCTCGATGAGGTTCGTGCCCAGCCGGCCGCCGCGCGACCGCTGCGCCGCCAGGCCCTCCTCGAGCTGCGCCGGGGTGATCACCCCGCGCTGGACCAGCAGGCTCCCGAGCTTCTCGACCATCGCCGCGTCCCCCGACGCTCCAGGCATAGCACGCGGATGGTGGACTGGCGGGCTGGCCTCAGCCCACGCCGGGCCGGGTGATCTGCCGCAGCGCCTCGTAGGTCGCTATCCCCACCGCGGTGGACAGGTTCATGCTGCGCCGGTCCGGCAGCATGGGGATGCCCACGCAGAGCCCGGGGTGCGCCGTGGTGAGCCGCTCCGGCAGGCCGTCCGGCTCGCTCCCGAAGACCAGGTGGTCGCCCGGCTGGAACTGCGCCTCCCAGAGCGACCGAGCCGCCCGCGCGGAGAAGAGGTGCCGCCGCGCCGTGGGGTGCGCCGCGAGGTAGTCCTCCAGCGTCGGGTAGAACTGCTGGAAGACCTTGTCCCAGTAGTCCAGCCCCGCTCGACGCAGGTCCTTCTGCGCGATGGAGAAGCCCAGCGGACCGACCAGGTGCAGCCGGGCCCCCGTGACCGCGCAGAGCCGCGCCACGTTGCCGGTGTTGGGAGGGATCTGCGGCTCGACCAGGACGAGGTTCAACGGCGGAGTGAGGGGAGTGAGAAACACGGTCGGCTCGGGCTCGGCGGGTTCGGGGCGCGACACTATAGCCGCCACCCCTCGACCTCCCAAGGCAGCCGAGCCTCCCTCTCTCTGCCTCGAGCCTGGTCCAAGCACCGGCTTTGAAGGGGGACGGTATTCCAGGGTTTCCGTGCTCGTTCCAAGCCCCGAGAGAGGGGAGCCGTCAGGCCCCCGCGCGACGAGACTTGCGGGCTGCCTCCTACCCCGAGGCGGTCGGACCTCCCAGCGGCCTGCGCGCGCGGCGCCTCGCGGCGCCCTCTGCGACGTCTGGCTCTCCCTCCACCGGGCCGGGACACCCTGTGGAATCGGAGGGCATTACTTAATTGGCGTTAATTAACGTCTTGGAGCGGAGGTGTCCCCACCGCCCCACCCCGGCGCGTCGTTCAGGGCTCCTCGTACTGGCCCGGATCGGCGCGCTGGAAACGTCCCAGGTCCACCTGCTGCAGCAGGTAGCCAGAGGCCAGCATCCCCGCGAGCAGCAGCGCCGCCCACATCAGCGGCCGTGAGGGACGCGCTCGCCACGCCCAGATCCGATCGAGCCGACGCTGGAACCGCAGTGAGGTCCTGTACTCCTGCCAGGTCCGCTCCCGCTCCACCCGCGCGCCAGCGGCGTCCCCCGTCGCGGCCAGGGCCCGCGAGAGCTGGAAGTGCCCCTCGACGCTGTTCGGATGCCCGGTGGAGAACCGACGCAGCGGCTCGAGCGCCCCCTTCGAGTCCCCACGTCCGAGCCGCGCCTTGCCGATCTCCAGCGAGGCCTCTCCATGACGGAAGCCCGGCTCCGCCTGCTCCACGGTGGAGAGGAACAGCTCTCCCTGCTCGTGCTTCCCCGCGCCCAGGCACGCCTGGCCCATGAGGTAGAGCGTCCCCAGGTCGTCGGGCTGGTCCTCGAGCACCGGCTTGAGCACCTCGATGGCCTTTGCGAACCGCCGCTGCCCCACCAGGATCCCGGCGAGGTCGAAGCGCGCCTTCTTGTTCGCCGGGTTCAGCGCCAGCTCCTGCATGAGCCTCGAGCCAATCCGGAAGTTCACGACCACCTTGTAGAC
>CAZAIE010001410.1:0-2020 GCA_964485035.1 uncultured Myxococcaceae bacterium
GTGTCGTTCAGGTCCCCGCACACGAACACCAGGTCTTCCTTGGGCAGCGTCCCCACGATCGCCGCGATGCTCTGCGCCTCGAACTTCCGGATGCGCGTCGCCTCCTGCTCCAGCCGCCGCCGCTCGCCCTCCTCCTTCACCCGCCAGTCGATGAACCGCGACTTCAGGTGCGCCACCCCCAGCCAGAACGCCCGCTTCCGGTCCGGCCGCAGCACCTCCACCACCAGGAAGTCCCGACGGAACACCGGCTGGTCCGGCAGCTCCGGGTGCCGCCAGTGCTGGTAGCTGCGCACCTCCCCCAGCGGCAGCTTGCTCAACACCCCCACGTCGATCAGCCGCGTGTCGTTCCCCTCCACCAGCACCCGGTACGGGAACTCGTTGCCCAGCTCCTCGCGGTTGAAGTCGTCCAGCGTCGGCCGGTCCTCCACCTCCTGCACCGCGAGGATGTCCGGCGTCTCGATGAGGATCCGCTCGGCCAGCCGCGCCCGGTCCAGCGGCGGCTTCGGGCGGATCAGCTCGCCGTTGAAGGCGCGGGTCCAATACTGGTCGTCCTTCAGCCCACGCGCCGGTCGGTTCTTCACGTCGGCCAGCGAGGCCTTGAAGTCGTAGCGGCCAAACAGGTTGTTCAGGTTGAACGTCCCCAGGATCACCTCGGGCATGGCTCTCCCCCTGCCCCGCCGGCGCCTGGCCGGCGGGGTCCTTCGATCAATGGTTGGAGGTTGGTCTGCGGTCCTTCAGGGCGCCGTGCGCGCCCCCGCCGCTACTCGGGCTTCGGCTCCGGCGCGGGCAGCGGCGCCGGCGTCTTGCGCGCCCGCCCGCGGACCAGCAGATCCTTGTTGAACGGCGCGGAGGCGGTGGCGTTCCCGTTGAAGGCGATGCGCCCGATGCGGTTGATGTCCTCGATGGCCTCCAGCAGCCGGCCCTTCAGCGCCCGGTACTCCGCGGTGGACGCCGGGAGGTTCGCCTGCGTCGAGTCCTGCGTCGCCTCGGCATCCGCGAGCGCGCCGCGCAGCTCCTTGTGCTGCTTGAGCGCCGACTCTCCCTTGAAGAAGGGCTTGAGGTACGGGTCCAGCACCTCCACGAACGACTCGACGCGCGACAGGTACTGCACCACGCCGCTGGGGTGCCGCCCCAACCCACGGATGGTGAAGACGCTGGCGTTGATGCCGGCGACCTTCGGGTCCTTGGCGGCGCGACCGTCGGTGAGGGCCATGGGCACGGCCTGCTGCAGGATGCGGATGTGCGCCTTGGCCGCGCCCAGCTCACGGTTGCGGCTCCGGGTGGTCTCCCGTGCCTCCTCGCGCTGGGCGGCGCCGCTGGCGATGAGCTTCTGCAGCGCCTCCTCGGTCTTCACCAGCGCATCGCGCCGCGCGTCGGTGAGCCCGTGCTGGCGCAGCGTGGCCTCGTGGTACGTCATCACCTCGCGCGTCATGCCGGCCTGCTGCATCAGGTCGGTGATCGGCTCCCGCGTTCCCTTGGTGACAAGACGCAGGGTCTCTTCGGACATGGTGGTTCCCATGAGCGACTCCTCCTCTATTCGGTTGTGGGCCTGGCCCCCCAGGCATCGGATGGTCGAGCGACCGGATGGAACTGCGGGCCGAAGAATAGGGAACACGGTGGGTGTGTCAAATTTTCGGGCTGCAGAGCGAACAGCGAGGGCGTCGCGGCGGACGCGACGCAAGAGAACGCTCTGAAGGTGTGACTCTGCGGAGCGAGCACACTCGAGCGACGCGGGCGGCGACAGGCCCCCGGCGGCGGTCCCGGCGCTCTTCGAGGCATGCAGGGACGGCGCGCAGGGCGCGGAGGCGGCACACTCCGCGGGGCAGGCCGGATACGCACTGTGAGGAAGGAGACCGGAGGCGGTCTGGAGGTCTCCCAAGGCGCGGCGGGTGGTCGCGGAGTCGCGGCGGGTGGTCGCGGAGTCGCGGCGGGTGGTTGCGGAGTCGCGGCGGGTGATCGCGGAGCCGCGGCGGGTGGTCGCGGAGTCGCGGCGGGTGGTTGCGGAGTCGCGGCGGGTGAT
>CAZAIE010001411.1:0-2020 GCA_964485035.1 uncultured Myxococcaceae bacterium
CCGGATTACCAGGGGTTACGCGGGGCTCTCAAGCGGCTCGAACGAACTCTGGTGCCCGGGCTTCTCTCTGAATAGCGTCGAAGCCTTCAGCAGATACAGCGACGCCTGGGCGGTGCTCCAGTCTCCGCGCACCAACGTGATGACTTCGTGCTTGGATTCCCGGCGCGGGAGACCAACTGGGTCGGTGCCTTTCAAACTCGGACCACGGTCACTGTCTCGCAGGGGAGGCTGAGCAGGGTCCGCAATCAACAACCAGAGCGACGGTTCCTTTCCCGCCTCGCGGAGACGGCAGTAGCCGGCAATGGTCATCACGTGGATCTCGCCCGACGTGACCGATCCGTACAACAACACGGGATTGTTCTTCCGCAGCGAGTTCAGAACGCGCTGAAGGGCAGCTTCCAGTTTCGCTGGATTGTCCGCGATTTCCGCCGCGCTCTGCGCCCGAGCCTTCATTCCGTTCGCATCACTGCCCTTGAGTGCTCCGAACGGATGCAGATGGTCGCCGTCGTAGTGACACAGGTTCTGGATCAGCCGGTCCTTCCGCGCGAGCTTCGTGTAGTCCGCCGGCATTACCCGCCCGCCACCGACCGGGGCCGGCACGACCTCAATCCCCGTCGTTCCCCCATCCCGTCCCTGCGCCTCGGGATCCCGGTCTGCAACCGGACCCAGACAAAACGCCCGGTCTCCATTGGGAAACCTCGGGTCCAATCTCCATCCAGGCCGATCCCCGGTCCAGTGCGTGATGTACCGCTCCTTGGGATCTCCTCCCTTCGCCAACTGGAAGAAGTTGTAAATCATCGACTGAGAAGTCTTCCCACACAGCCAGGACGGCATCTTGGGGTTCAGGCCCTCGTAGCACTGCCCCAGTAGCGGCATCCACAGGAAGTGGTGCTCCGTCGCGTATTGCGTCACCAGTCCGAACTTCGGCTCGTAGTCATCTATCGGGTAGATACGTTTCGGAGCATATGCCGGGACCGGCTTTCCGTCAGGAGAGAGAGAGGGTTCGGGCTGTCGATACCGGCGAGAGCTTATGTTGTTTATGAGCACTGGCATTGCACCCTACCCTATCGCGGGCAACTAGCCGGAAACCGCGCCTCTGGCATGTAGGCCGCGAATGGCTTTCTATTCCACAACGCAATGAATGGTTCGGGCGTGGGCCACTCGAAAGTCAGCTCAACTGGTGCATTTTCCACAAACAACGGGGGACGTGGGGCGCGTCGATGAAGCACGTGCAGCACGCTTCCGCTCCTTTTCACCGAGATCAGGTTGTATGTGGAGTCGAAGGAGATGGCGCGGGATTCCAAATCGACCTGGATGCCCTCCACAGACGATGCACACGCGTTCTCCCGCTTCCCGGGCTCTCCCTTGAGCCCGTACCACTGCCGAGGCAACTCGCCTATCCACTTCACGAGCGCTCCGTCAACCGGCCAGAGCGGGCCTTCCCCTCGATATCCTCCTGGATTCTTGCGCGCCCCTAGCGAAAGGGCCTCCGCCAACGCCTCATTCACATCCCACTCGTCATAGGTCACGGGTTCGAGCAACAATCGCCCGCCGCTCCACACCACCTTGCCGCGCACCACATGGAGCTTGCCTAGACGGACTAGGACGTGGACAAAGCGCATCTTCTGAACCCGCATGTCCTGGCTATCGTACCCGGCCTGGTCTAATCCAAACTCGGTTTTCCAGTCCTCAGGCAATTCGTCGCCTTCCCGCATTCCTGGCGTCTCGCCAATGAAGATGTCATGCCACGCCAGCTTGTAGTTCGGAAGCTTGAGGGTGTGGAATTGAAGACGGTAAAACGCCTCTTGCAGCGCCTTTCCGGCAACAGGGTCCCGCGGTTTCAAGCACCCGGCCCGCATGGCGGCGTCGTACCGCGCTTGTGGACCTTTCGACTCGTCATTGGCCTGCTCGAGCAACTTGTCGAAGTCAGGTGCCTGACTGCCCACCAGGCTCTTCAGCGTGTAACCCTCGCTCTCCCCACACTTCAGCTTCACCCACCCCTTCTCTGCCGGCTTTCCCG
>CAZAIE010001412.1:0-2020 GCA_964485035.1 uncultured Myxococcaceae bacterium
CGCCCGCCGCCGTCTCGTAGAACCCGAGCTTGCGCGCCACGCCCTGCACCGTCTCGCGGCCGTAGGTGGCGTCCGCTTCGACGATGGCCTTGGCCACCTCCAGCTCGGCCTCGCCCAGCGGACGCAGCACCACCCGGCGGACCTCGCGCAGGAGCGCCTGCAGCGCCTCCTCGGCCTGGTCGGGCGCCACGGTGGCGCCCACCACCATCACCCCCGGGTCCTGCGGCGTGTAGGCGTAGGCATAGACCTCGCTGGCCAGCGCCCGTTCGATCTTCAGGCCCAGGTTCAGCCGCGAGCCCTCGCCCTGACCCAGCGCGACCGCGAGCACGTCGAGCGCCGGGACCTGCGGCGACTGGACGCCCGGCACGTGGAAGGCCAGGGCCAGGTGCGTCTCCTGCACCGAGTCCGAGAGCAGCGCGAAGCGGGGCGCGGTCTGCGGCGGCTCGATCGGGCGGGGTGCGAGCACGGGGCGGCTGCGGCCCCAGTCGCCCCCGAAGCAGCGGTCGATCTCCGCGCGCGCCCGCTCCTCCTCCACGTCGCCCACCAGCACCACCACCATGTTGTCCGGGGTGTAGTGGCGCCGGTAGAACGCCAGCATCTTCTCGCGGGTGAAGGACCGCACCGAGTCCTCGGTCCCCAGCACCGGCAGGCGGTAGGGGTGCGCACCGAACGCGGTCTCGAACATCGCCTTCGAGACGCGCCGCGAGGGCTGGTCGGCGCTGCGCTTGATCTCCTCGACCACGACCTCTATCTCGCGGGCCAGCTCACCCGCATCGAACGCCGAGGCCCGGACCGCGTCGGAGAGGATGTCGAGGCCGGCCGCGAAGTGGGCCGAGGCCAGCACCAGGTGGTAGACGGTCTGGTCGTAGCTGGTCCAGGCGTTGATCTCACCGCCCAACCCCTCGACCTCCCTGGCGATCTCGCCCATGCCCCGGCGCGCCGTGCCCTTGAAGAGCATGTGCTCGTGCAGGTGGGCGAGCCCCGCCTCGTCCGGGGCCTCGTCCGCGCTCCCCGCCTTGACCCACACCTGCATGGCCGCAACTGGAGCCGCGCTCTGACGTTCGAGGAGGACGGTCAGGCCATTGGCCAGTTGGTAGCGCACGGGGACCTCGGAGAAAGCGCGCACGCTGCCACCTGCCGATCCGTGCCGTCAAGGCGAGCCCGGCCCCACAAGCGGGTGCCGGACCCCGACAGCAGGGCCCGGCGCGCGCTCGAATCAACCGGAATCTCGGCTACTTGGCGGGCTCCTGCTTCTTCACCAACTCCACCTCGATGGAGAGGTTCACCTCTTCGCCGACCAGCAGACCGCCGCTGTCGAGGGCCTTGTTCCAGACCATGCCGAACTCCTTGCGGTTCACCTCCCCGGTGGCCGACGCGGCGATCACCGTGGTGCCGAACGGGCTCTTGATCTCCGGGCTCGGTCCCGTCACGTCCAGCACCACCGGACGGGTCACGCCCCGCAGGGTCAGCTCACCGTGGACCTTCAGCTTGCCCTTGCCCGCGCCCTCGACCTTCTTCGACTTGAAGGTGGCGGTCGGGAACTTCTCGACGTCGAAGAAGTCCGCGCCCTTCAGGTGGCCGTCGCGGGCCGCCTCGCGAGTGTTCACGGTCGAGGTGTCGATGGTCACCTCTATCACCGTGTCGGCGGGCTTCTTCTCGTCCCAGACCACCTTCCCGGTGACCTTGCCGAACTCGCCCTTCACGGTCGAGACCGCCAGGTGCTTCACGGCGAACTGGACCTGGGAGTGGGAGGAGTCCACCTCGAAGTCCGCCGCACGCGTCGCGGGCGCCGCAAGCATCGCCGCCGCCAGGCCAAGCGCCGCAAGTCCGTTCCTGTTCGCCATATGACACTCCGTGTATTGGACAGCAAGGCCGGAACTTCCCTCGCCGTCAGGGTTCACCGAGTTCGATGCGGGGGCGCCGCTCGCGTTTCGCCTACGAAGCATTCCCAATCATGAAGGGGTCGGGGAACGAGGCTGGTGACGCCACCCGTCGACGACGGAGTGGAGGCGGCGTGATG
>CAZAIE010001413.1:0-2020 GCA_964485035.1 uncultured Myxococcaceae bacterium
GGGGAGGACCTCGAGGTCCGCGGCTGCTCGTTCAAGGAGTCCGTCGACGCCAGCTTCGTCCTCCAGGGTGGCGCGGGCGGCGAGCGGGTGTGCCTGGAGGCGCGGGTGGACCTCGGGGAGACGGGCCTTCCTGAGCCGGCGGCGCGCGACCTCGCGCTGGACGCGCTGGACCTCGTGCTCCTGGGCTGGCTGGAGGGGGGGCGCGAGGAGCGCTTCCCCGGCGTCTTCGAGGCGCGCGAGCTCCTGGGACACGTGGTCCACGTCCGGGCCGAGCGCACCTTCCCGGCGCTGGACGCGCAGGCCGACGCGCTGCTCGGCAAGGCCTGAGAGGACACGCGCTCGCGTTCCTTGCGACCTGAACGCCTGTCACGGTAAGGTCCGCGCCGTGGCCATCCGGACCTACACGCTCAAGAGCGCCGCGCCGAACCCCTCGTTCCGCGTCGACTACCGCTCGCAGCTCAACGCCGAGCAGCTGGCGGTGGTGGAGGCGCCGCCGGGTCCCACGCTGGTCATCGCCGGGGCGGGCAGCGGGAAGACGCGCACGCTCACCTTCCGGGTGGCGCGCCTCCTGGAGACCGGGTGCCCGCCCGAGTCGATGATGCTCTTGACGTTCACCAACAAGGCCTCTCGCGAGATGCTCAAGCGGGTGGGGGAGCTGTGCGGCGGGCTCACCGACGTGCGGCGCATCATGGGCGGCACCTTCCACCACGTGGCCCACGCGCTGTTGCGCGAGCACGCCCCGGCGCTGGGCTACACCGAGCGCTTCACGCTGCTCGACCGCGAGGACGCCCGCGAGCTGGTCTCCAGCTGCATCGCCGAGCTGGGCTACTCGGCCGGGCCGCGCCGCTTTCCCAAGGCGGACGTGGTGCTGGACGTGGTCTCCACCGCGGTGAACACCGAGAAGCCCATCGAGGAGATCCTCGCGGACCGGCGGCCGCAGTTCCTGAACCTCATCGAGCAGATTGGGAAGGTGGCGGGGCGCTTCGCCGAGCGCAAGCACCAGATGCAGGTGATGGACTTCGACGACCTGCTGGTGTGCTGGAAGCTCCTGCTCACCGAGCGGCCCGAGGTGCGCGCGCGGCTGCAGGAGCGCTTCCGCGCGGTGCTGGTGGACGAGTACCAGGACACCAACCGGCTGCAGGGCGACATCGTGGACCTGATGGCCGCGGGCAGCCGCAACCTCACCGTGGTGGGCGACGACGCGCAGTCCATCTACAGCTTCCGAGGCGCGGACTTCACCAATATCATCGAGTTCCCCGCGCGCTACCCGGGCTGCGGCGTCTTTCGGCTGACGCAGAACTACCGCTCCACGCCCGAGGTGCTGGAGCTGGCCAACCAGTCCATCGCCTGCAACCGGCGGCAGTTCCCCAAGGAGCTGCGCTCGGGGCGGCCGTCGGGGCCGCGGCCGGCGCTGGTGCCGGTGCGCGACGTCTTCCAGCAGGCGGAGTTCGTGGCCCAGCGCATCCTGGAGATGCGCGACGAGGGCATCCCGCTCAAGGAGCAGGCGGTGCTCTACCGGGCGCACCACCACTCCATGGAGATCCAGCTCGAGCTGGCGCGGCGGGGCATCCCCTTCGTGGTGCGCAGCGGCATCCGCTTCCTGGAGCAGGCGCACATCAAGGACGTGCTGGCCTACCTCAAGTTCGTGCACAACCCCCAGGACGAGCTGTCCTTCAAGCGGGTGCTCAAGCTCTACCCGGGCATCGGCAGCGGCATCGCCGACGACGTCTGGGCGCTGCTGCAGCGCTACGGGGAGCGGACCGGTCCGCTCGCAGCACTCGAGCGGCCGGAGGTCCGCGCCGCCGTCCCCAAGCGCGGCCAGCCGGGCTTCGAGCGCGCCGCGGACACGCTCCTCGCCCTCTCCGACCACGCCCTGCAGAACGTCCCCGGGGAGATGGTGCTGAAGGTCCTGGCCGGCGGCTACGAGGACTACCTGCGCGAGAACTTCCTCAACGGGGACACCCGCTCCGACGACCTGCGGCAGATGGCCGACTTCGCCGCCGGCTTCCCCTCGCTGCAC
>CAZAIE010001414.1:0-2013 GCA_964485035.1 uncultured Myxococcaceae bacterium
GTCGCATCTCGCTGGACGGGACGGGCGGCTCGAAGGTCCGGGAACTCTACGGCGGCGGGACGCTGGCGATCTCCCCGGACCGCAAGCGTGCAGTCGTCTCGCAGATGGTCTCGCACCGGGAGTTCTACTGGTTCGAGGACCTCTTCGCGCTCGACGTCGGGACCGGCAGCCTCGACCAGCTCACCTTCGGCGCGCGACTGACCGAGCCGTCGTTCTCCCCCGACGGACGGACGCTGGTCGCGGCGCAGCGGCTCACGGGCGGGCGGATGGCGCTGGTGACCCTGCCCGCCTCCGGCGGCGAGCCGAGGGTCCTCTACGCCGCCCCCGAGCGCCACGCGGTCTACACCCCGCGCTTCTCTCCCGACGGCCGGCGCATCGCCTTCTCCGAGCAGAGGCCAGAGGGCCGCGACATCCGGGTTCTGGACCTGGACACCGGGGCCTTCGAGGACGTGACCCGGGACCGCGCGCTGGACCTCGACCCGGTCTTCGACCCCACGGGCCGCTGGCTGGTCTTCGCGAGCGACCGCACCGGCATCTACAACTTGTACGCGTTCGATCGCACGAGCCGGAAGACCTTCCAGGCAACCGAGGTGCTGACCGGCGCCTTCCGCCCTGCGCTCGCTCCGGACGGCCGCTCCCTCGCCTACGTCTCGTACTCGCAGCTGGGCTACGACGTGTCGGTCACGCGCTTCGCCCCCGAGACCTTCCGCGAGGCGCCAGCGGTGGACCTCGCGCGCCCGAAGCCGCCCGCCTGGGAGCGCAACGACCAGTTCCCCGCGAAGGCCTACCAGCCCTTGGAGACGATGCGCCCGCTGTTCTGGTTGCCGGTCCTGGGGAGCGACGCCTCCGGGCTCACGCTGGGCATCACCACCCAGGGCGGGGACGTGGTCGGCAAGCATTCCTGGAGCCTGGAGGCGGCGTGGGGTCTCTCGTCGAACGAGCCTTCGGTGTCGGCCGGGTACTCGACCAAGCTCCTCTACCCCGACCTCTCCGTCGCCGCGGGGACCTACCTCACCCGGCCCCCGGGCGCGCCGGAGGGCGTGAACGAGCGGCAGTACTACGGAGCGGCGAGCCTCTCCTTCCCGTTCACGGGCCTGGACCACTCCTGGTCTGCCGGGCTCGG
Organism: uncultured Myxococcaceae bacterium; assembly: GCA_964485035.1. Taxonomy (GTDB): domain Bacteria; phylum Myxococcota; class Myxococcia; order Myxococcales; family UBA5297; genus CAZAIE01. Next base: position 1,124 of record CAZAIE010001414.1, read on the forward strand.
CTACGAGCTGCGCTACTACGACCCGTGGGAAGTCCCGGTCCCGCACGATCCGCTGGCCGACCCGCCGTACCGGGCCGACCGGGGCTTCAACGCGACGCTGTCCCTGGGCCTCGGGTTCTCGAACGTGCAGCACTACGCCAACGGCATCAGCCCGGAGCGGGGGTTCGCGTTCAACCTGAACCTGCGCAGCGGGCGGCCCGAGTGGGGCAGCGACTTCCTCTACTACGCCGCCGAGGCGAGCCTGACCGGCTACGTGCCCATGCCCTGGCTCGAGCACCACGCGCTGGCGATGAAGCTCTCGGGGGGCTACGCCGTGGGGGAGCTGGAGCGGCGGCGCATCTTCTGGCTGGGCGGCATCCACTCGGTGGACCCGCTGCTGAACCTCATCCAGTACAGCGGCATCTACGGCGCGGGGCTGCGCGGCTACCCGGTCGGAGCCTTCGCGGGCGACACGTACACGCTGGCGAACGTGGAGTACCGCTTCCCGCTCGTGACCGTGGACCGCGGCCTTTGGACGCTGCCCTTCTACCTGCGGCGCGTCCATGCCGCGGTGACCTTCGACGTGGGCGAGGCAGCCGACAAGTGGACCTGGAGGGGGCTGCGTCCGTCCGTGGGAGCCGAGCTGCGCGCCGAGCTGTACCTGGGCTATGGGCTCTACACCGGGCTGCGGCTGGGCTACGCGCGAGGGCTGGGCGAAGGCGGCGTGGACGACGTCTTCTTCGGTCTGGGCAACAGCTTCTGACCGGGCCCCAAGTCGGCCCACGCTCCGTCACCGCTTCTCGAGCACCACCACCGACTCCAGGTGAAACGTCTGCGGGAACATGTCCACCGGCGTGGCCTCGCGCGCCACGAACCCCGCGGCAGCCAGGTCCTTCAGGTCGCGCGCGAGC
>CAZAIE010001415.1:0-2011 GCA_964485035.1 uncultured Myxococcaceae bacterium
TCCTCAAACTGGTCGATGATCAGCAACAGGTATGATCCCGTATCTCCGCGGTTGGTGATTCTGAGGGCGGCCAGATGCAATGTCTGCCTGTCGTCAGCCAGGTCGTCGGCCAGCGCGGTTGCCGGAAGCACCGAACCGGCGATTCGCCTCAGGCCGTCGGCCAGACCCTCAAGCGGGGAAGCCGTGGGCGTCAGGACGAGGATTGCATCCCCGAAGGTGTGAGTCATGCCATCGCTGGTCGCCACTGACAGCTCGCGAACGGTCGGTATAAGCCCAGCTCGCACGATCGACGACTTGCCGCTGCCTGACGCGCCGTGGATGTTCGCAACAGTTGTGGTGGCGCCGCTGCTCGCGCTGTTCGGGAACACGCTCGCGGTAGTGCTCAGCTCGGTGGTGGCCGACCCGCGGGCCGCGCAGAACCTGGCGGGAATGACCGTGGTGCCGCTCCTGGGCGGTCTGGTCGCGCAGATCGTCGGGAGGGTCTCGCTGGGGCTGGGGTTCTACGCCGTGCTCGCGGGAGTGGTGCTGGTCGCGGACCTCCTGCTGCTGTGGCTCGCCGCGAAGGTCTTCGACCGCGAGAAGCTGCTCACCCGGTGGCGGTGAGGTTGGGTGGACGTGGACTGGGTGGACTGGGTTCCTCTCCGCGTCTTTGGCCCAAGACCTTGAATTCAGGCAGGACCGCCGCTGGCGATACCTTGAGGTCTGCGGTGCGGCACGCCCGCTGACGTCGAGTGCAAGACACGCCGACGGCAACGCCCTTTGCGCTCGAGCATCTTGAACAGTAGGGGGCAGACCGGAAACGCCTCCTTGATGACACCCGGCGTGCCCTCACCGGCCACCTTCCCATTACTCAGGAGGACGTCATGGCAGACCTGCGCACCACCTACCTCGGCACCCAGCTGTCCAGCCCCATCGTCGTCGGAGCGTCCCCCTACTCGAAGAAGGTCGACACCATCCGGGCGCTCGAGGACGCTGGCGCTGGCGGCCTGGTCATCAAGTCGCTCTTCGAGGAGCAGATCCAGTTCGACGCGGAGAGCTTCCGCCAGGAGGTCCACCGGCTCGACGACCAGTTCGCCGAGGCTTCGTCCTACTTCCCCCAGACCGAGTACGCCGGCGCCCGCGAGCACATCAGCTGGGTCGCCCAGGCACGCCAGGCGGTGAAGATGCCGCTCTTCGCCAGCCTCAACTGCGTCCGCCCGGGCACCTGGCCCGAGTACGAGAGGCGCCTGGAGGAGACCGGCGTCAACGGCCTGGAGGTCAACTTCTACTCGCCCGCCCTCGACGCGAACACCACCGCCGCGGACATCGAGCGCAGCGAGACGGAGACCGTCGCCGCCATCCGCGCCGCCGTGAAGATCCCCATCGCGGTGAAGCTGCACCCGTACTACACGAGCCTCCCCAACGTGCTCGCCTACCTCGAGAAAGCGGGGGCCTCGGGCTTCGTCCTCTTCAACCGCCTCTTTCACCCGGACATCGACGTCGAGAAGCAGGTCGAGCGCTCGCGCGCCTACCCCAGCGACTCCCGCGACTCGCTCCCCTCGCTGCGCTGGCTCGCCCTTCTCTCCGGCTCCGTGAAGAGCGACCTCGTCGCCAACACCGGCATCTCCTCCGGCACCGACGTGGCCAAGATGATCCTCGCGGGCGCGAACTCGGTGCAGGTGGTCAGCACGCTCGCCGACAAGCCCGCTGCCCGCATGCAGCAGCTGCGCAAGGAGCTGTCGGACTGGATGGACACCCACGGCCACGCGGACCTCGCGGCGTTCCGCGGCAAGCTGAACCGCAAGAACAGCAAGAACCCCTGGACCTTCGAGCGCGGGCAGTACATCAAGGCCATCGTCGGCGTGGAGTGACGCGAGCCCTCGAGGTTTCTGGATGCCCCCGGTCGAGCCTTCGGCCGGGGGCTTTCGTCTGCCCTGCGCGTCCCCCTCGGGGGCTTGCAGTTTCCACTGATCCACGCTTGCGCGCTCCGCCCCGCAACGGCCGTTGACTCCCCTGCCCCCCTGCCCTACGA
>CAZAIE010001416.1:0-2010 GCA_964485035.1 uncultured Myxococcaceae bacterium
GTCCGGAGCAGCCGGCTGCAGGTGCACGTCCACGGGCGCGACCGCGAGGCCGCCCACCTCGTCGGGAAGCTGTGGCTTGCCCGGCGCCTCGGGCACGGGGAGGCGCAGGAGCGAGCAGTAGGCCCGGTAGAACGAGTAGTCGAAGGGGCGGGAGAAGAGCGCGCGCCGGTACTCCTCGTCGATGGAGCCGCGCTCGCCCCGCCGCGGGGCGCCGAAGGCCAGGGAGCTGGAGGCCACCACCGCCTTCTTGGAGAAGTCGAGCACCGTCTCGCCCTCGCGGCCCGAGAGGTAGTACTTGCCCGAGCCCCACACCGCGAAGACCGAGGGCAGGCCCTTGGGCTTGTTCAGGTCGAGCAGCCGCTCGCCGTCCTCGGTCTCGATCTCGTAGTGGCCGCCCAGCTTGGGGTCCAAAAACACCAGCTGCCGCGGGGAGAACCGGTTGCGGTCGGACAGCGCGCTGTCCACGCGGGAGGGTGGCGGGGTGACGGTGACGTCCAGCCGCGCGCGCGGGTCCTTCACCGCCCCGCTCGCCGCGGCGATGAACGCGCCCAGCTCGGGGTAGGTCACCCGCCCGTCCAGGTCCACGTCCGCGGCGCCAGAGAGCCCGCTGCGGACCAGGTGCGAGAACACCCCGCCACGGTAGGCCGACCACTCGTGGACCTTCACGTCCCCGGTGGTCGCCAGCAAGAAGCCCACGTGCGGGCTCTTCTCCGGAGCGGCGCTGGAGCCGAACAGCTCGCCCATGCGTCCGGAGTAGTCCTCGCTGGCCGGGGTGAGCCCCGCGCCTCGGTCGTGCACCACGAAGTAGGCCGAGCAGGCGTCGACGATGACGTGGAGGGTGTCGAAACGCTCGGCGGGGTTGGCGGGCTGGTCGATGAGGGTGCGGTGCAGCTCGGTGCGGGTCAGCTTCCCGTCGTTGAGGTTGACGTACCCCTCGCCGGTCTTCTCGCGCGCGCCGTGCCCCACGTAGGCGAAGTAGACCGCCATCTGGTTCCCCGCGGCGTGCTCGCGCACGGCGGCAGCGCGCAGCTCGGCCAGCGCCGCCTGGAAGCCGACGCGGTCGGGGACCTGGGCGCGGGAGGCGAGCTCCTTGTAGACCAGCCGGCTCTCGGCGTCGAAGACGGTGAGCAGCGCGGTGTGGTCGGCGAGGCGGTCGAAGAGGCGCACGTACTTCGCGGCGTCGTCGTCGGCGTAGTTCAGCCGCGAGACCCCGGGGTCGACGGAGGTGTTCACCCCCACCACCAGGGCGTAGGTCTTCACCGCCGCGCGGGCGGGCACCGACGCCAGGACGGCGAGCAGGACCAACGTTGCCGATCGCATGAAGCCTCCTGCCTCTCCTCCGGCACCCGGACGACGCTCAGGGCTTGTCCAGCCGGTAGCCCAGCCGGCGGACCGTCGAGCCGTCCTTCAGCGCGTCCTTGAGTTCCGCGCCGGCCTGCAGCGTGGCCTCGATGCGCGCCGGGACCAGCTCCGTCCCGAAGACCGCCACCAGCCGGACCTCGCCCTCGGGCGCGGAGGGGTCGATGGCGAAGCTGCCAGGCACCGCGCGCCGCTCGGCGCCGGTGGCCAGCGCCAGCGGCTCGACCAGGCGGGAGACCTCCTTGCCGCGCACGGCGAAGACGGCCAGCTGCTCGCCCTCGCGGGCGTTGCGGTAGGCGAAGGCCAGCCGGCCGCCGCGGGGGCAGATGGGGACCGAGGACCCGTCGAGCGCCTGGGCGCCCTCGATGCGGCCGCCGACGTCGCGGAAGCAGGTGGCCAGGAGCTCAGGGCCGTACTCCGGGCCGCCGCGCGCCGAGAACTCGTCGCTGGCCGGACCGCGCGCGAGCTGGGGCCCGACGACGACCACCAGCAGCAGCGCCGCGGCCCCCACCGCGGCGATGCGGGGGAAGGGCCAGGTGAAGGCCAGCGCCCCGGCAAACAGCCCCGACCGCTTCGGCTCGAGCTCGGCGAAGAGCGCCTGGCCGATCCGCTCGACCTCGGCCTTGCCCCCGTCCAGCTTGGCGTCGAAGG
>CAZAIE010001417.1:0-2008 GCA_964485035.1 uncultured Myxococcaceae bacterium
AGCCCGCGGACACCTCGGTCACCATGATGGCGTGGCGCTGGAGGGATGCCGCGGAAGCCCTCGAGCGGGCAGCGAAGATCGCGCGGATGCTCGCCGACCACCTCACGGCGTCCAAGTGCGACTGGACCGGCGAGGCCGCGCTGGCACACCACATCCTCCCGGACCTGGCCCGCGCGGCCCTCGACGCCGTCGAGGACGCGGCCGGCCCGTCCAGCGTCGGCGCGCTGGTGACCGAGGCCGCCGAGGTGCTCGGCAAGTCCTGGGAGCCCTCGAAGAAGACCGCGAGGGGCTGACCCCATGACCACCGCGAACGTGACGGCGCCCACTGCGGTGGGCGCGACGGGACGGGTGTACCTGGGCTCTGCGCTCTCCCGGCAGCGGCCGGCGCGGCGCTACGCGAACGCCGCCGAGGCTGAGAGGGACTTCCGCGCTCGCCTGGTGGCCGCCGAGCGGGTGCTGGGCGCTGGGCCGGAGGTGGAGCGATGAACGCCGCGCTCGTGACGGACCCGGGGGCGGCTGTGGCCCGGTGGCGCGCCGACATGCTCACCGAGGCGCTGGACGAGCTGCGAGCGGCCATCGCTGCGGAGGACCCCTGGCGCGCCTGGGAGGCCGCTGGGAACGTGGTCTTCGCACAGGGGCTCTGCGCGGCCGGCACACCCGGCGCGGTCCCAATGGCGCGGGAGGTGGCGCACGAGCTCGAGCGGGCGCTGGCGCTGCTGCTGAGGGCGCGGCCATGACCACTGGACGCCGCCCGCATCTGACTGGCTACACTTCGACGCGAGGCAGGACCGGCCAGTCCGGCACGTCCCCCAGGGCGTGCCAGCCTCGTAGCTCCCGGGCGCTCGTCGCCCGGGAGCACCTTCCTCCCTGGGGCGCGCTGGGGCGCTTCGATGGACAAGTTCTACTGCGAGAGACAGTGGTGTTCGGGCGTCTCTGTCGCGGCGTGCATCGCTCGCCAGAACAAGGCGAGGCCAGGGGAGCCCTGCCACCGCTGCCCGCAGGGGAGCGCGCTGCCCGGAGCCCCCGTGTTCGCTCCCAAGCGGGAGGCCGCAAAGCCGACGAAGGCGCCGGAGTCGCGGGCGCTGCAGTCGCGCCAGGACGCCGCCGCCGAGTTCAACAGGCTCGCCAAGGGTCGCTGGCGCATCGATCCGGACCACCTGGCCTGGGTGCCGAAGAGTCGCTTCTCATGGCGCGCCGGTGTGGGGCAGACGCTGCGGTGCCTCGGTGTCGAAGACGCCGGAGACACCTCGCCAGAGTTGCTGGCACCAATCGGCGAGGCCCTCGCGCTGCTGCTCCTTCGCCCGAATGTCGGCGACCCGGAATGGGTGCTCGACACCACGGAAGCCACGGCCCGCGAAGAGGCCTGGTGTGTCGAGGCCGGGGCGCGGCTGGAGCGCGTCAGAGGCGCCCTGCTCGAGGCGCGAAGGGTGGCCGAGGAGATCGCGGAGGCGGACGGGGCGACCGGTCACCAGGGAACCATCCTGGAGCGCGTCGACGCAGCCCTCGCGGCTGTAGATGTGAACGAGAAGCGCTATCGCGAGGAGATCCTGGCGAAGTCGGCGGCGCAGCCGAGGACGCGCGGAGCGAGCGCCAAGCAGCAACCAGGGCGGCCCATGGCGCCGATGCGCCGTGCGCTCCGGAGTGCGGCGCAGGGGCTGGCAGCGCTCGGGCTCGAGCCGCTGGCCATCCTCCGGGGCCTGCAGGCCTCCGGGCTCGTCGCCCTCTCGGAGCGACCGGACTACGCCCGGCGGTTGCTGGAGTAGCGACGAGCGCGCGGAAATCCCTGCGGGGGCTGCAGGATTTTTCGCGTTCGCAGGGCATGGCACCTGTTGGTGCCATGAACGCACCACACACGAAACGCGCGGGGGACGCAGCGCCGGAACTGATCCGGGCGGCGCTGCGCGAGCAGGTCACCAGGCTCGGCACCCTCTCCACGTCGCGCCTCTCTGGCGTGAGCCCCGCAGCCATCGCTCGGATCGTCGCCGGCCTCCCCGTCCGTCGCGGGACG
>CAZAIE010001418.1:0-2005 GCA_964485035.1 uncultured Myxococcaceae bacterium
CAGAGTAGCGCACAGACCCCGCCGGGGGTCACGCTCCGACCAGGGCGCGCAGGCGCTCGGCTGCGCGCGCCATCCGCGCCGCCTCCTTCGACCGCCGAGCCCTCCAGAGCAGGTGGTGCGGCGTCACCGTGGGCGGCACGAACGGCACCACCGTCGCCTCCCACCCTGCCGCCTCGAGCCGGAGCGTCCGCACCGCGTCCACGAAGCCGGTCACCAGGCGCCGCTTCACCTCGGGGTGGTGCCCCACGCCCAGCTCCCGTGCCCACTCTTCCGCCCTCGCCGCCGAGGGCACGTGAGCCCCGTAGCAGCAAGGCACCAGGAACAGCCACCGGGCCTGCGCGCGGACCGCCGCCTCGAGGATCGCGTCCGAGGCCGGTCCGCAGGCGTGCAGCGCGGCGACCACGTCGGGCGACGCGGGCCAGGCCTGCTCGTCGCGCACGTCCGCCTGCAGCACCGTCACCCGGTCGGAGACCCCCAGCCGCTGCGCCGCTTCCCGGCTCGCCCGGACGCGGTCGGCCTCACGCTCGAGGACGGTGACCCGGTCGAAGCCCACCAGCCGGGCGGCGAGCACGCCCACGTAGGCCTTCCCCGCCGCGGCGTCGACCAGGTGCCCGCGGCGCCGGGCGCGGGCCAGTTCGCCCAGCAGCGCCGCGATCTCCGTGGCCTTCTTCTCCTCCTCCTCGCGCAGCCGCGTGCCCTCCGCGGCGACGTAGGCCTCGTGGAGCAGGGCCGCCACCGCGGCGCGGTCGAACCCAGGCGTCATTCCGCGCGCATGGCCTCCACCGGGTCCAGGCGGCTCGCGCGGACCGCGGGGTAGATGCCGAAGAGCAGGCCGGAGCTGGTGGACGACCCCAGCGCCAGCAGCACGGCCCACAGCGGGATGGACGCCGGCACGCCGTAGACCTCCCGCGCACCGATCGCCACCAGCGCCCCTAAAAGCACGCCCAGCACCCCGCCCAGCAGCGAGAGGGTGATCGCCTCGACCACGAACTGCGCGAGCACCCGGCGGCGGCGCGCGCCCAGCGCCTTGCGGATGCCGATCTCGCGGGTCCGCTCCACCACCGAGACCAGCATGATGTTCATGATGCCGATGCCGCCCACGAGCAGCGCCAGCGCGCAGACCCCGAAGGTCGCCGCGGCGATGGTGGTGGCGATGCTGTTGAACATCCCGGTGAGCGAGTCGTTGGAGAAGATCTCGAAGTCGTTCTCCTGGCCCTCGGGGACGCGCCGCAGCCGCCGCAGCTGCGCCACCACCTCGTCCTGGGCCTGCTCGACCAGGTCCGGGGAGATGGCCTGCACCCCCAGCTCGAGGTCGAACTTCTTGCCGAAGACCACCTCGAACGCGGGCATGGGGACGATGGCGATGGTGTCCTTGCTGGCCAGCCCGAGGATGCTGCCCATGCGCTGCAGCACCCCGATGACGGTGAACGTCGCGGCGCGGATGCGCACCGTCTGCCCCACCGGGCTCGTGCCCGGGAAGAGCACGTCGGCCACGTCGGCGCCGATGACCACCACCCGCCGGGCGAGCTGCATGTCGACCTCGGAGAGGAACCGCCCGTCGGCCACGGTGTACCCGTTCACTGGCTCGTAGTTGGGGGTGCCGCCCGCCACGAAGATGTTGGGGAGCGTCGAGCGCTCGGCGGTGCGCAGCCGCTCGGGCGGCCAGGTGAACTTCTCCATGGAGACGCGCGCCACGTGCGGGCACGTCTCCTCGAGGATGCGCGCGTGCTCGGGCACCATCGCGGTGCGCTTGCGGTACTTCGCCCAGTCGGTCGAGGGCAGGCCGATGGCCGGGTACTTCTGCACGTGGAAGGCGCCTGCACCGAGCGCGGTGAGGTCGTTCTCCACCTTCAGCCGCAGCCCCTCGGTGAGGGACATCATCGCCACCACGGTGGCGGCGCCGATGACGATGCCCAGCAGCGTGAGCAGCGAGCGCAGCGGGTTCGACCGCAGGGTCGCGAGCGCCAGCGCGATGGTGTCGATGACGGAGGTCATGGGGCGCGGC
>CAZAIE010001419.1:0-2004 GCA_964485035.1 uncultured Myxococcaceae bacterium
GTGGTGCACCGCCTGGCGGAGCTGCCGGCGCGGGCCCGACGAGCGCGGGCGCAGGGCATCGTCCAGGCAGCGGGAGGCACGCCGGGCGAGGAGTGGCGGGGCAAGGCCGACGTGGTCCTGGTCGACGCGCCGTGCAGCGGAGTCGGCTCGCTGCGGCGGGAGCCGGACCTGCGCTGGCGGCTGAAGGAGGCGGAGCTGGACGCCTACCCCGCGCGCCAGCTCGAGATCCTGGGGGGCGCCGCGCAGTTCGTGCGGCCGGGTGGGGCGCTGGTCTACGCCACGTGTTCGCCGTTCCGGGCCGAGGACGAGGGCGTGGTCGAGCGCTTCCTGGCCGGGCACACGGCCTTCCGGCTCGAGGCTCCGGTGGACTTCCCCGCCTCGGCCGTCGAGGCAGGCGCGCTGCGGGTCTGGCCCGACCGGCATGGTGGCGGCGGCTTCTTCGGCGCGAGGCTGGTCCGGCGCTGACGCCGCGCGCAGGGGAACGCGCATTGCCGCACCCCCGGGGCACCCTTACGATTCCGGACGACTTCCTGGGGGGGCCTGACCATGAGCGAGCGGCTGCTCGACTACACCCGCAACGCGGTGAGCCTCCTTGGAGCGCTCCTGGTGACCGCGAGCGCAGTGCTGATCCTCGTGCTCTTCGGAGCGGAGCTCCTGGGGATGAACCTGGGCCCTTACGTGGGCATCCTGGCGTTCATGGTGCTGCCGGCGATCTTCGTGGGCGGGCTCCTGCTCATTCCCTTCGGAGCGTGGCGGGCGCGGCGTCGGGCGCGGAAGGCGGGAGTGGGGGCGCCGGCGTTCCCCGTCCTGGACTTCAACCAGCCGCGGATGCGTCGGGGGCTGGTGGTGTTCGCCGCCCTGACGACGCTGAACGTGATCATCCTGGCGCTGGCGACCTTCAAGGGCGTGGAGGTCATGGACTCGGTGGAATTCTGCGGGACCGCGTGCCACACCGTGATGAAGCCCGAGTACACCGCGTACCAGCGCTCGCCGCACGCGCGGGTGCGGTGCACCGAGTGCCACATCGGGCCCGGAGCGCCGTGGTTCGTGAAGTCGAAGCTGTCCGGGGCGTGGCAGCTCGTCGCGGTGACCTTCGACCTGTACCCGCGGCCCATCCCCACGCCGGTGAAGAACCTGCGGCCCGCGCGCGAGACCTGCGAGGTGTGCCACTGGCCGACCCAGTTCGTAGGCGAGCGGCTGAAGGTGTTGAAGCACTACACCGACGACGAGCAGACGGTGCCGAGCCAGAACGTGCTGATGATGCACATCGGGGGCAAGGGGCCGCAGCGGATGCACGGCATCCACTGGCACGTCGACCCCAGCGTGAGCATCCGCTACCTCTCGGACGAGAAGCGGCTGAACATCGCGGACGTGGAGCTGACGACCTCCGAGGGCGCGCGCGTGTACAAGGCGCCGTCCGACGCGCCGCCGCTGCAGGGGCCGACCGCGTGGCGCACCATGGACTGCCTGGACTGCCACAACCGGCCCTCGCACATCTACGGCACCCCCGAGGGCGAGCTCGACGCGGCGCTGGCGGGCGGAGCGCTGACCACCGAGTTGCCCTACATCCGGCGTGAGGGGCTGAAGGCGCTGAAGGGCGACTACCCAGACCGGGCGACGGCGAAGCAGCGCATGACGCAGGCGTTGAAGGACTTCTACGCCAAGGAGCACGCCGACGTCGCGGGAGCGAAGCAGGAGCAGATCGCCGTGGCGGGTGAGGCGCTGACCGCCATCTGGGAGCTGCACGTCTTCCCGGAGATGAAAGTGGCGTGGGGGACCTACCCGAGCTTCCTGGGGCACCAGGAGACCCCCGGTTGCTTCCGCTGCCACGACGGCCAGCACGCGACCGCCGAGGGCAAGAAGATCGGCAAGGGGTGTGCCCAGTGCCACGCGGTCCTAGCGACCGAGGAAGAGAAACCAGAGATCCTCGATCAGCTGCAGATCAAGTGACCCGAGCCCACCCAGTCCACCCAGTCCACGTCCACCCAGAGCCCTACCTACCCC
>CAZAIE010001420.1:0-1999 GCA_964485035.1 uncultured Myxococcaceae bacterium
CCGAGACCCTCGCCAGCACGTCCCTGACCTCAGTTCACGGGAATCCGCTGAGGTATGTGGACCCGACGGGGGAGATGTCCGAGGAGCAGAAGCGGCGGATTCTTGCTGTTGGTGGCCGGATTGGACAGGGACCCACTGGCCCAAGTCTTCGTCAGGCCATCAGCCAAGCCATTTCGAACAAGCGCGATGCGATCGCCCCTGGCGGGGGGCTTTGGGCGGGGCCGCCCTCTGTCGCTCAGGAGATCGCGCAGGGGCACACTGCCGTATCGCACTGGGTCCGAGCGCAGGGGGCATCCGCATCGGACTCCATCGGAGGAGAGGTGCACGGGCCTGCAGTTGGGGCTTCTCTAACTGCGGTGGGACAGCTTGGAACAAACATCGCCTTCAGCATTCCGAGTTTCTTGGCGGGCCTCGATTTCTCGCAGGCTGGCGATGACTCCAAGTCGACTATTGTCGACGACCTCGGCCAGCAGTACTCGGTCGCTGCCAATACCGACGCTCCGTATCTGGCGCGAGTTGAGGGTGCGTGCGGGCTGGCGGAATTCGGCTTCTCGACCGCCTGGGCCGTCCTCGGCGGCGTAAAAGGCATGACCCCCAAGCCCGTGCCACAACCGGTTGGGCTGATGGGTCGGATGAATAGGCTACTGGCTCCGGAGCGCCCGTCCATCACGCAGGCCCTGCGGGGCATAGCCGGAGCGGAGGCTGCCGACCTATGGGCCGGGATGGCGAGATCGGAGGCCGATGCAGGAGTGCAGATGAACGCCATCATCTCGTTGCACGGTGGCGATCCTCTGAGGATTCTGCGGGGCTATCGAGACGCGCGGGGAATGCGTCGCGTGTTACTGGAGACCGAGGATGCCATGGTGAGCGAGTACGCGCGCTTGCGAGCCAATATGCCTGAGTTGTCGCCCCGTGCAGTGGGGACTCGGCTGGGCGAGGTCGCTGCCCAGCGTGGATTGGAGGTCGCGCACGAGCTTGGCATTCCATTGCGGGCCAATGCGAGGATCGTTCTGCCGAGGCACCTGCGTGGCAAGAGTGTCGTTCCCGGTGAGTTCACCGCGTATCGGGTAGCAGACTTGCTGTTCCCGAGGCACAAGTTGGTTGTGGAACTCACCATCGAGGATGCCTCGAATCTGTTCCGGATGACTCTGCACAAACAAGGGCAGCTCGCCGACTACTATTTGGCTGGGTACGAGGTCTTGCTGGTTACGCAATAGACCGTTAGGAGGTGGGTGTGATTCAGTTTGGCTATGCTCGGGTTGAGTGTCCGGCGAGCTTGGTGGGGGCGGCGCTTGTGCGCGAACTCGTTGCATCCCAGTTTCAAGGCTATTCTGGGCTTCGAGGAGTGCCGCTGACAGACGTGTCGGGCTTGTACGTTCTTGCCGAGGCCCCCGGCGATGGAAGCTATCTTTGGGAGCGGGCGGGTGACAATACTCAATTGTACGAGGGGTTGTCGCGACGCCTGGATTCCACGCTGCGCATCATTGATGTCGATGAGGACGTTCGGCGTTTTTTGTATCTTCGGTACCACTCTGGAACGCTTGTCCATCGCCGTCTGGAGCCCGAGCGACTGTTTGTGAGTCCTGTGGTTGATTTGAGAGACGTAGAGTACGGGCCACGCAGAATCGAGACAGCAGCCGCCTTTCTCGGTGAACTCGAATCGGAGTTCGTCCCTGACTTGGTAATGTGGCACTTCGGTCAGTGGGCTGATCCTGAATGGCGGAAGGAGATCTTTGGGCTGGCGGGCAATCCGGTCGCGCGAGCAGTGGAACTCGATCTCACTCCTGCTCGCCGTGCTATCCGATTCATTGGGAAATGGTCGAATTCTGAGCGGACTGGTTGGAAGGAAACAGTGGCCCAGTAGAGCTGCGCTTCGGGACATTCAGGAGAAAAGGCGTTGCAACTGCAACACCGTGAAGCCAGAGGCTTTGTGACGTGATGTGAGTAACCGCTGCACGAACGCCGTCTTCCGCTCGACGTGACCGCGCTGCACATTGCC
>CAZAIE010001421.1:0-1997 GCA_964485035.1 uncultured Myxococcaceae bacterium
CACCCGGTCCCGACGGCCGATCACCGAACCGCTTCGGCCCTCCGAACGGCTTGCGCTCGCCACCCGGTCCCGACGGCCGATCACCGAACCGCTTCGGCCCTCCGAACGGCTTGCGATCACCGCCAGGTCCCGCGGGGCGATCACCGAACCGCTTCGGGCCTCCGAACGACTTGCGCTCGAACGCCCGGCGCTGCCCACCTTCCTGGCCCTCGACGCGCGGCATTGGGTTCGTCTCTGCGTTCGTCTCGGGGGGCTGCTCAGAGGGCTGCGCCTCGACGGGGCCCTCTTCGTCCTTCGGCGCCTCGGTGACGACAGACTGCCCAGAGGCCGGAACCACACGCGCCGCGGGGCGTCCCGGGTTCACGGTGGGGATGGGCACCTCTCCCGGTCGCGCGCTGTCCCGCTTCCCCGCGCTCGAGAAGATGCCGCGGCCGATGGGGATGTTGCGCTTGGGCGGCGAGGACGGCCACTTGGGCTTGGTCTCGGCCGGCACCGGAGCAGGCGCGGGCGGCGCGAGCACCTTCTCGCCCTTGCGCACGCGCACCAACGGGGCGTCGGCCTTCTTCGCGCGCTTCTTCTTCTCCGGCGCTTCGGAGAGGTGCACCACGTACTCGTAGCCCTCGACCACCGTCCCCGTACCCTGGACCAACTCCGGCGGCCGAACCACCACGCGATCCACCCGGTCCAGCATCTCGCCGGCGACGCTGATGGCGGCGCGCACCCTGGGCAGGGCCGCGGCGGGCAACCCCGTCGCCTCCTCCAGCGCCGCGACGTCCAGCGACGAGCCGTTCAGCACGGCGGCGGCCGCGCGCAGCATCGAACCGGTCAACTCCATCGGGGAATTCATTCCTCGCTCCGTTCACGCGCGGCCTCGGCCTCGAGGTCCGCCAGCTGCAGCGCCTTGGCCTGCCTGGCGCGCTTGCGGCACAGCTCCACGCCCACGGCGTCGAGCCCCAGCTCGTTCGCCGCGGCGAGGACCGTGCCTCGTCCACAAAAAGGGTCCACCACCGTGCGGCACTTCGTCTGCTCGCGCACGAACCGGCACGCCAGCCTGCACGCCTCGACGCCCATGCCCCGGGTCCAGGCCGAGGGCCCCGCATCGGCCATCACGTCCGCGCTGGAGCGTCCCAGGTCCAACTTCAGCGCTCGCGAGTAGCAGAGCAGGTGCGAGTACGCCGGCCGCCCGAAGGTGATGGTCCCCGGCGGCCGCCGGCAGACGATCTTGTGCCAGAGCAGCGTGAGCCCCACCCGCTCGGCGGCCTGGTGACAGAGCCAGCCCTTGTCCACCCAGACCCCGTCCGGCTTGATGTCGGTCTGGAAGAAGATGGCCGGGGACTCGGGCGGGCAGCGCTCCATCACCAGCGCTGCGGCGTCCACGAACCAGCGCTTCCACTCCGGCAGCGGGAGGCTCAGCTCGGAGACATCAGGCAGGGAAGTGACGAAGGCGCAGCCGTCGAACGCCGGCGCCTCGCGCAGCCAGGCCACGGCCTCGGCGCACACCACCGTGCGGCTCGCGGTCGCAGCGGTCGGCTCTGGTGCCCTGACGTCGTGCAAACTGCCTCCGCCCCCCGACGAAGTGGCTGTAAGGCTACACCGGCCGCGCGGCACTGCATTCTCGCGTAGCGGCCCTGCCCTTGCGCTCGTGGTGCGGCGTCTCCATACTCCCCGGCGTCCGTGGGGGCGGGCGTCATAGCAGCCCGGGGCGAGCAGGCCAAGCCCGGCAAGGGCGTCCGTGCTTTCCCGGCCCAGATTTTTCGCGTGCAACCTGAGCCGCATCTCGGCATCAAACGTCTGTTTTTCAACCCGCGGGTCGGCAGGACAACGGCCCGCAACTCCAAGGAGAAACCGTGAACACCCTGGCAATCGCCCTGCTCGTGTCCGCCCTCGCCGCTGACCCGGCGACAGTTCCTGCCGAAGACGCTGCCACCCGCGCGGTCGTCGCCGCCGAGAAGGCCGCGCTCGCCGCCGAGAAGGCCGCAGACTCCGCGGCCAAGGCC
>CAZAIE010001422.1:0-1995 GCA_964485035.1 uncultured Myxococcaceae bacterium
AGAGCGTGTTCCCCTCCTCGCTGGGAATCACCTTCTGCGTGGCCCCCGACGCGCCGCCGCTGCGGATCACCGCGTCGTGGGGGCGCTACCGGCGCCAGCCGAGCGAGACCCTGACGGACGAGCAAGGGGCCCCGAAGCGGGTCTGGCGCCGGTCGCCGGTCTCCGCCACTTCGGAGCCCATCGTCATCAAGGAAGGGCCGCTGCCCGAGTGGCGCCCGGACCCCGCCCAGGAGGCGGTGGTGGTGCGCGGGGTGGCGCGCCGCAACTCGGGCGACCTCGTGGTCACCGTCTTCCTGGTGAACGGCCAGGAGGAGCCCGAGCACAGTCGGGACGAGGCGTGGCTCTTCCAGCCGCAGCTCAGCCTCGAGGCCGCGGACGGCTCGGGTGCCTTCCTCAAGCGCGGCGCCGAGGTCGGCTCGCAGCACCTGGACCCGCTGGCGCAGGCGGAGCAGGCGTCGATGGCGATGCTCTACCGCCACCGAGTGGAGTTCGCGGTGGGGCACGCGGTCGCGGTCCACGCGGAGGTCGTGCCCGAGGAGCCGACGCGCGCTCGCCGGCTGGAGACGCGGGCGGTGCCGGTCGCCGAGATCCCCGCGGTCGAGTCCCAGTCCCCGCGCGACAACCCGGACCTGGCGGGGGTCGTGCTGGACATGAAGGTGCTGGGGGAGGCTGGTCCGGAGGCGCTCTTCGCGGCGCTGGCGCCGCTGCCGGTCGCGTATGCGCAGTGGATCGAGCGGCAGGCCGCGCGGGCCGAGGCGGGCGAGGACGGGCTCGCCGAGCACCGCGCCGCGGCGAAGGCCGCGCTCGACGGCTGCCGCACCGCCTGTGCGCGCATCCGCGAGGGTCTGGACCTGCTCGGCCGGGATCCGCGCGCGCGGGAGGCGTTCTGCTTCGCCAACCGGGCGATGTGGCTGCAGCGCGTGCGCACCGCCCTCGCCGAGCGCGTGCGCCGGGGCGAGCCGGCGGAGCTTCTGGAGCTGGACCAGCCGAAGAACCGGAGCTGGCGCCTGTTCCAGCTCGCCTTCGTGCTGCTGAACCTGCCGGCCATCACCGACCTGCATCACCCGGACCGCAGCGGCGAGTCCGAGGCGGTGGCGGACCTGCTCTGGTTCCCCACCGGCGGCGGCAAGACCGAGGCGTACCTGGGGCTCGCGGCGTACACCCTGGTGCTGCGCCGCCTGCAGGGAGCGGTCGAGGGGCGCAGCGGCGAGCACGGCATCGCGGTGCTGATGCGCTACACGCTGCGGGTGTTGACCCTGCAGCAGTTCCAGCGCGCGGCGGCGCTCATCTGCGCCTGCGAGACGATGCGGCGGGCGCGGCCCGACGCCTACGGGCAGGAGCCGTTCCGCATCGGGCTGTGGGTGGGGCAGAAGACGACCCCGAACTGGACCGAGCAGTCGGCGGAGGCGCTGAGGCTGGAGCGCGGGACGCGGGGCCGACCGGGCAACGCGGACGACGTGGGCTCGCCCGCGCAGCTCACCAACTGTCCCTGGTGCGGCGCAGCGATCGACCCGGGCCGGCACATGGAGGTCAGCACCTTCTCCAAGGGCGTGGGGCGCACGCTGGTGTACTGCGGCGACCCGCTGGGCAACTGCCCGTTCTCGCGGCGCCAGGCGAAGGACGAGGGCATCCCGGTCATCGCCGTGGACGAGGAGGTCTACCGCCGGCTGCCATCGATGCTGGTGGCCACGGTGGACAAGTTCGCGCAGATGCCGTGGAACGGCGTCACCCAGATGCTCTTCGGCCAGGTGGACCACCGCTGCCCGCGGCACGGCTTCTTCTCCCCGGAGTTGGAGGACAAGGAGACGCACCAGCGGACCCCCACGCTGCCGGGGGTGCGCGCGGTGGCGCACGGCCCCCTGCGCCCTCCCGACCTCGTCATCCAGGACGAGCTGCACCTCATCAGCGGCCCGCTGGGCACGCTCACCGGCCTCTACGAGACGGCGGTGGACGAGCTCTGCTCTTGGGAGGTGGGCGGGAAGCGGGTGCGGCCGA
>CAZAIE010001423.1:0-1995 GCA_964485035.1 uncultured Myxococcaceae bacterium
GGCGTCGACGTTGGACTTACGATGCTGAATCGACGCCGCCTCCACCGGCTTGCCCACCACGTCCGCCCGCGAGAGCTCGGAGAGGTCCACCAGCGCGCGGTTGAAGACGATGATCTCGTGCTTCTGGTTCGCGACGAGGATCAGCGCGTTGGCGTTCTCGATGAGCTCCTCGAGGTACTTCTTCACGAACTTCAGCTCCTCGATGAGCTTGGCGTTGCGCACGCCCACTGCCGCCTGGTTCGCGAGCTGGATGAGCAGCCGCTCGTCGCGGGTGAACTCGCCGGCGAACCCGACCGGGTACTCGAGGTTCAGGATGCCGAAGAACTGCCCCGCCGCCGCGAGGGGGGTCGCGAACCCGCGCTGCGAGCCCGCGAAGATCAGCGGCTCCTGGTCGGTGAGCACCACCCGCGGGGGCAGGCCACGCGAGTCGAGGTGCGCCTTGTCCGCCGCCGCCTGCCGCAGCCACAGCTTCTCCCGGCCGCCCTCCAACAGCCGGCCCTCCGCGTACATGGAGGAGAGCGCTCCGCCGCGCGGCTCGATGATGCGCACGCAGAAGTAGCGCCCGGGGAAGAGCCGCCGCACGCAGTGCGCGATGGCCGCGACGATCTCGTCCTCGCTCGCCGCCAGCGCCACCTCGCGCGAGAGGGAGAGCAGGGCGTCGCGCTCGTGCTGCTGCTCGGCCAGCGCGTGCATCGCCTTCGCCAGCGGGGCGTCGGCGGTGTCCAGCGGCGCCGGCTGCGCCGAGACGCCGACCACGTCGCCCCGCCGCCGCAGCCGCACCTCCACGGGCATGCCCGAGGCGGCGGAGGCCAGAAAGCCCACCTCGCCGCCGTCCAAAGGCGTCGCGGGCGGGTCCGAGGCAGGGTGGAGCAGCGCCGCAAGCGGAGCCCCGAAGCGCGGGCTGGTGCACAGCTCCAGGAACGCGACGTTCGCGCGCTGGAGCCGCAGGTCGGCGTCCAGGTACGCCACTGCACACGGCAGCAGCGCCAACGCGTCGTCCGCCGGCCCCCCGGAGACCTCACCGTCCTGCCGCAGGGCAGGGTCGCTCGTCGTCATCGGTTCCATCACTCCTCGTCGCCCGCCGCTCGATCCAGATCCACGATTCGGCTGTTGCCTACGTAGGCCTTGGTCTCATAGCGG
Source organism: uncultured Myxococcaceae bacterium (assembly GCA_964485035.1). Taxonomy (GTDB): domain Bacteria; phylum Myxococcota; class Myxococcia; order Myxococcales; family UBA5297; genus CAZAIE01. The sequence continues at coordinate 1,141 of CAZAIE010001423.1, forward strand.
GTGATCTTGCCGATCTTCCGGACGATCTCCGCCATCCGCTCCGCCTCGCGGTAGATGATGTCCACTGGCTTCCAGGCGGGGTCCTCTTCCTTCAGCTTGCGCTTGAGCAGCTCGGCGTAGCCCATCACCGAGGTGAGTGGCTGGTTGAGCTCGTGGGCCGCCGTGCCCGCCAACTCGACGATCACTGCCTGCTTCTCGGCTTCCTGCAGCCGCTCTTGGGCGGCGCTCAGCTTCGCCTCCAGGCGGGTGCGCTCGCGCAGGTCGCTGAAGATGCCCACCGCGGCCACCGCCTGCTCCCCCTCGTGGATCATCGCGGCCGAGAGCAGCACCGGCACCACCTCGCCGTCCTTCGCGCGCAGCTCCGTGCGGATGGGCTCGAGGCGCCCCGGCCCGCCGTGGGTTGGCCCACGCAGCAGGTCGGCGATGCGGTCGATGACGTCCGGCGGGGCCAGCTCGCGCAGGCTGTGCTTGCCCACCACCTCCTGGGAGGTCCAGCCCAGGATGCGCTCGGCGGACTCGTTGAAGACGATGATCGCCCCGCGCAGATCGGCGGCGACGATGGCGTCCACGGAGCTGTTGATCAGCTTCTCCATGAACTCCTTGGTCTTCACCAGCTCCCGCTCCATCGCTCGCTGCGCGGTGACGTCGCGGAAGGACAGGATGATGCCCCGCCCGCCGCGCGCCGGGGACCCGGCCACGGAGACCAGCACCAGCCGGTCGTCGTGTGCGCGGATCTCCAGGTCGACGTCCCGGCAGACCTCGCCGCGGCGCACCGCGGTGAGCATCTCCATGAGCGTGGTCTCGGAGGTGGTGGTGGCGAACGCGGCGAGGTCTGCCGGGACGTCGACCTGGAGA
>CAZAIE010001424.1:0-1990 GCA_964485035.1 uncultured Myxococcaceae bacterium
ACCTTGGCGGTCGCGGCCTTGAGGCGCTCGCGCAGCTTCTCCCGGCGCTCGCGGGTGTCGAGCACGGGAGGCAGGACGGGCGCAGGCTGGACGGCGACGGGGGCAGGCGCCGGGTCACGCCGGGCCACCACCGGCTCGGCGCGGACCTGGGTCTGGGGCTGGACGGCGGCCTGCACCGGAGCCTGGACCTGGGAGCGTGGCTCGGGCTGGGGCGTGGGCGGGGCCTGGACGGTGACCACGGGCGCGGGCGGCGCGACGGCGGCGCGCGGGGCCTCGGCCTGCGCCAGCTGGGAGGCGGCCTGGGCGAGGTGCGCGGAGATCTTCTCCTGCACCGTCGGCGCCGGGGCAGGCTCGGGGTGGGGGTCCATGGCGTTGGCGCGCGCGGTGGCGTGCTCGACCATCGCCGCGGCCTCGTCGCGCAGGGCCTCCTGCGCGGGGTCCACCTCGGCGGTGAAGGCGCCCAGCCGCAGGCGCGGCTTGGCTCGGGAGACGTTGGCGTCGAAGGCCTTGCGCATGCTCACTCCTGGTTCTTCGTGGGGCGGGACCGGGCGCCGCCCTTGAGCAACTCGCCCACCATCTCTTCGATGAGCGTCTGGATGTCCTGCGCGCCCTTGGACTCGGGGTCCGCGGCGAAGACCGGCAGCCCCTCGCTGGACGCCTGGGCGAACTTGGTGCACTGGCGGACCACCGTCTTGCACAGGTAGTCGCCGTAGTGCTCCTGCAGCGCCTCCTGCGCCTCCTTGGCCAGCTTGAAGGTGGCGTTGAAGGCGTTGATCACGATGAAGACGTGGTCGAGGTGGTGCCCCAGGTCCTCCTCCAGGCCCTGCACCGTCTCGAAGAGCAACTTGAGGCCGTGGAAGGAGAGGAAGTCGGCGAGCACCGGGACGATGAGGTCGTCGGCGGCCATCAGCGCGTTCAGGTTGAGCAGGCCGAAGGACGGCGGGGCGTCGAGGACGGTGAGGTCGTAGTCGCCCTCGACCTCCTTGAGCGCGTTCTTGAGCTTGAACTCGCGGCCTGCCAGCGGCATCAGCGCCAGGTCCACGGTGCTCATGGTCAGGTTCGAGGGCACCAGGTCCAGCTGCGGCATCCCCGACTGCACGATGGCCTGGGAGATGGGGGTGCGCTTGACCAGCACGTCGAGCAGCGTCTTCTCGAAGCTCTCGCCGTCCAGCCCCAGGCACTTCGTCGCGTGGCCCTGGGAGTCGAGGTCGAGCAGCAGCACCCGGTAGCCCATCTCCGCCATGCGGAAAGCGTAGCTGGTGGAGAGCGAGGTCTTGCCGGTGCCGCCCTTGAAGTTCAGGAAGAGCTGGCGCCGGGTCCCCAGCGACGGAGGCATGCGCTTGAGCTGCTGGCGCAGGGCCAGCATGTCCAGGGCCGAGTACACGTCCTTGCGCAGCACCGCGTTCAGCTCGCGAGGCTCCACCTTGAGGACCTGCGCCGCTCGCCGCGGGGTATAGGAGATGGCATCCATGCGCAGGGCCTAGGGGACGAAGTACCGCTGTCCGCGGCGGACGAGGCGGCCCTGGCCCACGAGGGCGACCGCGGCGTCGCGCACCTGGGCGGCGGGGAGCTTGAGGTTCTTGGCCAGGTCCTCCTCGCTCTGGCCGCGCAGGGCGGCGTAGACGCGGGAGAGCACCTCGGCCTCGAGGGCGGGATCCACCGGAGGAGCCGTCTGCAAGACAGGCGGGGAAGCGGGAGCCGGCGCGGCGACGGCAGCGGGCGCCGCGATCTCGACCCGGGCCTTCTCGGCCGGCATGGCTGTCGGGACCGACGCGAGCGGCTTGCGGGCCGAGACCGGCAGCGACTCCAGCCGGCGGATCTCGCGGCGACGGCGGGCGGCGTCGAGGTCGGCCACCGGGAAGACCTCGGGGCCGAAGGCGCGGGACAGCCCCTTGGCCGCGGCCCGGCGGACCGTGGCGTCCTCGTCGTCGAGCGCGGTCAGCAGCGTCGCCTCGGCGCGGGGACCGGCGAGCGAGGCGACGCTGCTGAC
>CAZAIE010001425.1:0-1990 GCA_964485035.1 uncultured Myxococcaceae bacterium
ACCCGCATCCGCTCGAGGCTCGCCCGGGCGCGCTCCAGCCGCTGTGCCCTCGGCAGCGACCGGTTGACCGCGAACTCCACGTTCTCCAGCACGCCCAGGTGCGGGAAGAGCGAGGGGCCCTGGAACACGAACGCGAGGCTGCGCCGGTGCGCGGGGACGAAGCGGCCCGTCGCGGAGTCGGACCAGACCTGCGCTCCCAGCGCCACCCTGCCCCGCCGCGGCCGCAGAAGCCCCGCCAGCGCCAACAGCAGCGAGGACTTGCCGCACCCCGAAGGCCCGAAGACCACGGTCACGCCGGGAGGGACCTCCAGCGTGGTCTCGAGGCGGAAGTCGCCCCGCTCGAGGAAGAGCTCTGCCCGGAGGGCCTCACCGGCCATCGCGCGCCCCCAGCAGGCGGTTCACCGTGTAGAGCGTCCCCAGCGCCAGCGCGCTGAGCACGGCGATCATCCCGGACGCGGTGGCATCCTGGCCTGCCGCGATGGCGTCGTAGATCGCCAGCGCCGCGGTCTGCGTCTCTCCGGGGATGTCCCCGGCCACCATCAGCGTCACCCCGAAGTCGCCCAGGGAGCGCGCGAAGCCCAGCATCAGCCCCGCGGCGATGCCCCGCGCCGCGAGCGGGAGCTGGATCCACAGGAAGGTCCGCAGCGGGCCGGCGCCCAGCGTCGCCGCCGCGCGCGCGTACACCGGGTCCACACCCTGGAGCGCCGCCCGCGACGACTTCACCACGAACGGCAGCGCCCCGATGCACGCCGCCACCACCGCTCCCAGGAAGGTGAAGACGATGGGGCGCCCGGTGAGCGCCTCGAACCCCTGCCCCAGCGCGCTGCGCCGCCCCAGCACCACCAGCACGTAGTAGCCCAGCACCGTCGGCGGCAGCACCAGCGGCGAGGTCACCAGCACGTCCACGAGGTCGCGGCCGGGGAACCGCTTGAGGGCCAGCAGCGCGCCCAGCGCGACGCCCAGCACCCCGGCCACGAGGCACGAGAGCCCGGCCACCTGGAAGGAGAGCAGCAGCGGGTGCCAGGTCAGGGCGTCCCTCCGGACGTGCTGCCCGAGCCGCCCGCCGTGCCAGGGGCCGAGAGGCCGTGCCGGGCGAGCAGCGCCTGCCCCTCCTTCCCGGTGAGCAGCGCCAGGAACGCCGCGGCCGCCTCCCGCTGCGCCGACCGGCTGCACACCACCGCGGCTTGCTCCTGCGGCGGGTAGAGCCGCTGGTCCACGGGCAAGAACCGCCCCCGCCCCTGCGCCAGCGACCGCGCCACCAGCGCCACCTCGGCGTTGCCGGTCTCGGCGAAGACCTGGGCCTGCTGCACCGTCCCGGCGTACACGGCCTTGGGCGCCACCCGGTCCCACAGCCCAGCCGCCCGCAGCGCCTCTCGCGCCGCGCGCCCGTACGGCGCGTGCTCGGGGTTGGCCAGCGCCACCCGGCGCACCGCGGCCCCGGAGAGATCCGTGAGCGTCCGGACGCCAGGAGAGGAAGCCGGCCACCAGACCACCAGCGTCCCGCGGGCGTAGCGCACCCGTGTCTCAGCCAGCGCCGCGCCGGCCGCAACCAGCTGGTCCACCGAGCGCTCGTCCGCGGAGACGAAGACGTCGAACGGCGCCCCCTCCTCGATCTGCCTGGCGAGCAGCCCCGAGGAGCCGGGGCTGAGGGTCACCGCCCTCCCCGTCCGAGCCTGGAACGCCGCCGCCAGCTCCTGCATCGGGGCGGACAGGCTCGAGGCCAGGGCCACCTTCAGGGGAGCCGGGGGCGCGGCGGCCAGCGCGACGAACAGGGCGAGCGAGCAGCAGGAGGAGACCATGCCGCGGACTCTCGGGGCGGCGGCTCGGAGGGCGCAAGGGGCCCCAGCGCGGTGTCAAGCCGGCTTGACACCCGCGAGGACCTCGGCGACCACCCGACGGGCCTCGGAGACCGTCCAAGGCTTGGGGATGAACGCGAGGAACCCGTGCGCGCGGTGGTCGGACATCTCCGCCGCGGTCGAGTACCCCGAGG
>CAZAIE010001426.1:0-1990 GCA_964485035.1 uncultured Myxococcaceae bacterium
GGTCCACACCGCATTCATCCCGCCGAGCACGAGATTCGAAACCTCGTCCTCCGAGAAGCCGAAGAAAGCCGGCGTCGGGATGCCTACGGCGAAGCAGGCGTTGGCGAACTCAACGGCCCACTGGTAGTACTCGTGCTGGAGCTCAATGAGGTCGGCGAGCGGCGACTGCTCGATGCCCTTGCGCCCGCCGCGAGGCGAGTACAGGTAGAACGGGATGAAGGAGAGCGGCTTCCCGCCGCGCGTGGGGATGATCTCGACTGAGGTGTACTCGTCGTCGGTCGTGGCGCGGGTGTATAAAACCTGCTTATACACGCCCTTGTCGAGAATAAGCTCGCGGTAGTTGTAGTCCGGCTTCCCGCCGCGCCGCACCGCCTCGCGGAGGCGGAAATAGGTGTCGATCCTGCGGCCGCCTATGCGCTCATCGTCCCAGTCGAGGATGTCCATGGCGTCGTAGCTGGCGACATAGGGGCGGACGCCCTCGCGCTCCGCCTCGCCCCTGCTCTTGCCCTTGGTCTCGGCGGGCGGCACGTCGAGGAGAACTCCGTAGCGCGCGAGGGTTAAAACCTCGCAGAGCGCTTCCTCGACGAACTCGACAAGCGGCGTGCCGTTGAGGTCAGCGTTGTCCAGCATGGCGGGCGCGGTTTCGATCTTGGGCGCGTTGGCGAAGACGAGGCCCAAGTAGCCGGCGCGGGTGAGGCGCACGTAGCTTGGGCAGTGGCCGCGCAGGAGGTAGAGCACGTACTCGTTGTACGTCATGCGGTCGGAGGTCGGGAGGATGTAGGCGCCCCGTGCGATCGCGGCGAAGGTCGTGCCGTCCACGGCCACGCGGCGGTAGCCCTCGGTGCCGTTTTCGCGGGAGGAGCGAGCGACAGACGCACAGCCCGTGGCCCAGCGCTCAAGGTCGTGGTCGCGCATGGCATCGATGCCGCTGGCGAAGTCGCGCGCCTTGGTCCACTTGGCGACGTTGGCCGCGTAGTCGGGGTGCACTGCCTGCAGTCTGCTCGTCAGCTCGCTCATAAGACCCCCAGGGAGAGACCGCCAGCAGAGTGGCGGAGCGCCGTAATTCTGTATCCGGTTTCGTCGTAGGCGTGGTCTTCGGCATGCGTGTCCACGTCGTCAGTGTCGTGATCGTCGCGCGGAAGCACGGGGACCGTGCGAATAAACCCGTCGGCGCACGAGTCAAAAACGAAAAGCCCCGCCGATTCCATGCGCTCAACAAGGGAGGCGGAAAGCATGGTTCTCAAGATGGCGAGGCGCCGCTTCCGGCTTCCCGGGGACTTGTCGGCGGTGGTGAAGATGTCGGCTTTCGACTTCGCCGCAGAGCCCCAGTAGCCTTCATTGATCAAGGACGCGATAGATGCGCGGCCTGGCTCTTGGTCGAAGATGGACGAGTCGGCGGGTCCGGGCATGATCGCCATAATTCCGAGCTTGCTTTTCAGCTCCGCTTCGCGCTCGCGGATGCCCTGGCCTATAAGCTTGTCGGAAAGCTTCGCGCCCTCGTCGGGCGTGCCGTTCCAGCCGTACCATTCGCCGATTCGGAACAGTGTTCCGCGAGGCCAGCTCTTCTTGGTTCCGTCGGAAAGCGTTGCATAGGTTCCGTCGGATTCCGCCCACCATCCGACCGAGAAGGGCTTCGAACTGCCCCAGTCGAAAGAGCGGTCAACACGCCAAGAAGAAGGGATGCGGAACGGTCTCACGACGTGCCTGCCCCTATCCCATACATCATCGATAGCGCCGCCGGCGACGATATCCCAGTCGCCATTGCGAAGCGAGCGGACAAGGGCCGCGTTGCCCATGCCCGTCAGCTTGTCCTCGTAGTGTGGATCCGAGGACATGAGGATCGCGTTGTCCTCGAGCTTCGCGGGGATGTAGTCGCGAATCATGCCGCCGTCCTTGGCTGGCATCTGCCGCAAGCCGCGGGGAGCGTCGACGAATCCGGCCTTGAGCCAGTTATGGCCGATGCCGCCTGGGTTGGCAGTGAGAAGGATCC
>CAZAIE010001427.1:0-1988 GCA_964485035.1 uncultured Myxococcaceae bacterium
GTCCGGGACGAGGCGGTAGTCCACCTCGCACCCCAACGCCTGGAGCGCCCGGGCGATCGCCTGGCCGTTCGAATCGCCGATCCGCCCGCGCACCAGCTCGTCCCCGGTGGCCAGGAGCGCCACCCGGACCACGCGGCGGACGCTCACCCGCTGGATCCCCAGCCCGGCGCACAGCCCGAAGGAGCGGGGCCCGAGCCTCGCGCCCGCGGGGACGGCCACGCTCCCGGCAGCAACGTCCTCCCCCTCCTCGCGCACGTGCTCGCCCTGCCGGACCGCCGCCTTCAGCACCACCGCTCCGGCCTCCTCCTCTGCGAACTCTTCGGGGCACACCGCGTCCGCGCCCTCGGGGACCGGCGCACCGGTGAAGATGCGGACCGCCTCCCCGGGCCAGAGCCGCCGCCCGGGCAGGTCGCCCGCCCAGGCCGGCTGATCGACGCGGCGTCTGGGTCCGCCCTCGCCGGACCGCACCGCCCAGCCGTCCATCGCGGCGCATCGGTACGGCGGGGCCGCGCGCGGCGCGACGACCGGCCCGGCGAGGAAGCGCCCCGCAGCCTGGGCGAGGTCCACCTCCTCTGCCTCGACCGGACGCGCGAGCCCCGTGACCAATGACCGCGCCTCGCTCACCTCGAGCATCCGACCTCCGCTCACCGGTTCGGGTCGCCGACGAGAAGGTACTGCTGCAGGGCGCCGAGGGACGTCCCCACCAGGAACGAGAGCCCGTCGGGGCCGAAGGCCGCCGCGGTGGGCCGCTCCCCGTTCGCGTGCAGGTCCATGCGGTCCGCCTCCTTCAGCGTCTTCACCGAGAAGAGGCGCACCGAGCCGTCGGGCGACGCGGCGAGGAGCAGCCTGCCGTCGTCCGAGAAGTTGAGCAGGCGCAGCCCCGTGGGGACCCGGACCAGCCGCAGGAGCCGGCCCTGGGCCGCGTCCCATATCTCCAGGGCGTCGGGACCCGGCCCGGACAGCGGAGAGGTGACGACCGCCGCGGTCGCCCCGTCCCGGGTGAGCGCCACGCTCCGGCCCAAGCGGCCATCCCGGCGCAGCGGCTTGAGCACCTTGCCGGTGGCGACCTCGCGCATCATCGGCCCGTCCACCAGGTCGGTGGCCAGGGCCAGCCGTCCGTCTGCCGAGAGGGCCACCGCGAGCACGATGCGCATGAACCAGTTGGAGAAGACCTCCTTGCCGGTCGAGAGGTCCCAGAGCGCGGTCCGCTCCAGGCTCGCCGAGGCAGCCTTCCCCTCGTCCGCGAAGGTCAGCGTCACCACGCCCCGGTGCGGTCCCACGAAGCCCGCGGGCGCAACCCTCCCCGGCTCCTCGGGGACCGTCCACAGCCGCAGGGTTCCAGTCGCATCGCCCGCCAGCACCCGCGTGCCGTCCGGCGCCGCCGCGGCCACCCGGACGTCCCGGGTGTAGCCGTCCAGCACCGCCAGTTCCCGGCCGGTCCCCGGCTCCCAGACCCGGGCGGTTCCGTCGTCGGCCCCCGACACCGCGACCCGTCCGCTCGACGAGATGGCGACGACGCCGACCCGGCCGGTGTGGCCCCGGGTCCCGCGCTGGAGCGTCCCGCTCTCGACCTCCCACACCCCCAGCCCCCCGGAGCCGCCCGCGAGCGCCCGCGCGGCGTCCGCGGACAGCGCTGCCGAGCCGAAGCCGCCGGACGAGGACGGCGGGGACGCGAGCGCCTCCCCGGTCGCGGCGTCGAAGACGCGCGTCTCGAACTGGGGGGCGGCGGGCACTGGGCTCCCCTGCTCCCGGACCTCGCGGCGCGTGGAGGTCAGTGCCATGAGCCGCGCCCCGTCGGCGGAGAAGCCGAGCCCGAGCGCACGCCCCACGCGCCCCAGCTCTCGCGCCTCACCGGTCGCGACCGTGACCACCGAGATCCCCCCGCTCTCCCGGGCGATGGCCAGCCGCGTCCCGTCGGGCGCCATGGCGAGCAGGGCGACCTCGCTGGCGGCGCCCAGGACCTTCGCCGGACGCCCCTTGGTGAGGTC
>CAZAIE010001428.1:0-1984 GCA_964485035.1 uncultured Myxococcaceae bacterium
CGACCCGAAGAGCTGGTTCGAGCGCCGCAGCCACTCCTCCGCTCCCGCGAGGCTCTCAAAGAAGACCGGCTCCCTCCCCAGGGCCCGCACCTCCTCGCAGAGCGTCGAGGTGACCAGCTCCGGTCCGGCGAGGACCAGCACCACCGGGCGGGGCGTGGTCTCCACGCGCTCGAGATGCTCGGCGAGCGCCGCCTGGATGAGCCCCGCCCCGGCGGGCCCGTGCTGGAACAGCGCCAGGCACCGCGACCCCCGCTCGGCGTCGCTCTCGATGCCGATGATGGTCGCCAGCGTCGAGAGCGGCGCCAGGCCGGGCAGCCGCAGCGTCAGGGCCACGGTCGACCCCAGCGAGAGGTCCGGAGGGAGCGCCGAGAGCAGTGCCCCGCGCTGGCTCAGCCGGTCGACGGGGATGGGCGGGAGCGTCCGGTCGCCGATGCGCACCTCCGCCACCGCCAGCACCTCGCCGCTCGGTCCTCCCTCGGGGTCCAGCCAGGTCACGGGCTTCGGGTCCATGTGCCCTCCTCTGCAGCGTCCGTCTCGAGTCTGGCGCACCAGGAACGGCTCCACCTGACCCGGGCCGGGTCAATTGCTGGGCTAGCCCGGCCCCGTCCCTGCGAGCGCGGCCGGGTCGAGAGGCAGCCGGAGCTCGAAGGTGGTCCCTCGGCCCTCCTCGGTCTGGAAGGTCAGCTCGCCCCCGTGCTGCTCGACCACGATGGAGCGGGCGATGGCCAGGCCCTGGCCCGTCCCCTGGCCCACCTCCTTGGTGGTGAAGAAGGGGTCGAAGATGCGGTCGCGCACCGCCTCGGGGATGCCGCCGCCGGTGTCGCCGATGCGCACCACCACCTGCCTGCCGTCCACCCGCGTGCTCAGGCGGATGCGGCCGGTCACTCCGGTCCGCTGCTTCACGTCCTTCACCGCGTGGGCCGCGTTCACCAGGATGTTCAGCGCCGCGCGGGCCACGTCGCCCGCATGGCACTGCACCGGGGGCAGCTCCCCCAGGTCGGTCTCCACCTCTGCGCAGTCCTGGTACTCGTGGCGGGCGAGCGTCAGGGTCGCCAGCAGGCTCCGGTTCAGGTCGCACGGCGCGCGCCCCTGCCGGTCGGGGTGGGCGATCTCCTTCATCGAGCGCACGATGGTGGCGGCCCGCTCCAGCCCCTCCAGCGAGCGCTCCGCGGCGCGCGGGGTGGTCTCGAGGAGGTAGTCCAGGTCCAGCTCCTCCTCGGCCTGCGCCAGCGCCTGGGAGGCCTCGGGGGGGAGCTGCGCGGCGGCCTCGCGGTAGCGCGCCAGAAGCCTCAGCAGGTCGCCCAGCGCGTCGCGCAGGAAGTAGACGCTGTCGCTCACGAACTGGATGGGCGTGTTCAGCTCGTGCGCCACCCCCGCCGCCAGCCGCCCCACCGACTCCAGCTTCTGCGCCTGCCGCAGCCGGGCCTCGGTGGCCCGCTGGCGCTCCTCGGCCTCGACCCGGTCGCTCACGTCCTCGAAGAGCCAGATGGAGCCGGCCTCCGGGTTGCCCGGGTCGACGGCCTTGCAGACGAAGCGGCACCAGAACAGCCGACCGTCCCCGCGCCGCAGCTGCAGCGTGCTCTCGAAGCGGCGGCCCTCGGTCAGCGCCGGGTACGCCTGCTGGTTGAAGGTGAGGAAGCTCTCGTGCGACGGGAAGATCACCCGGGTGGGCGCGCCCAGGATGCGCTCGGGCGACATCTGCAGGAGCGCCGCGAGGCGGCCGTTGGCCCAGTGGTAGTGGCGCTGGCGCACCAGCGCGATGCCCAGCGAGGCGTTCTCCAGCACCAGGCTCTGCTCGGCGTTGGTGCGCGCGAGGAGGGTGTTGCTCTCGGCCAGCTCGCCCGCCTGTGCCTCGAGCCTCACCCGCTGCTCCTGCGCCTCGCGCTGCAGGTCCGCGAGCTGACGCCGTGCCCGCACCAGCTCGCGCAGCACCCGCTCGGCCTGCGAGGGCCGGGCGGGCTGGCGGGTGAGACCCGGGTTCGCG
>CAZAIE010001429.1:0-1982 GCA_964485035.1 uncultured Myxococcaceae bacterium
ACGGGCTGGTCAATGGCAGCGGCGTGGGCTCCAACTGGCTCCATACCTCGGACCTGGAGTGGGGAGAGCACGGGCTCTACAACGGCATCATCCACTGGGCGGGCGTGGACCCGGCCTTCAACGACATGCACAGCACCTACTCGACCTGGGGTGCGCTCACCGACACCCGTCCGTACCGCTGCATGTGGACGAACGAGCTGAGGTAGCTCCTCGCTGACCGACTCGTGCCGGGGGCCGCCTGCAGCCGGGCGGCCCCCGCGCTTTGGGTGGTAGGCTCCGCGCCCTCTGGAGGACCCCCATGATCGAACGCGTCGGCATCTCCCTCGAAGGCTCGCTCCTGCAGCAGTTCGACAAGCTCATCGCCCGGCGCGGCTACCAGAACCGCTCCGAGGCCATCCGCGACCTCATCCGCGAGCAGCTGGTCCAGGAGGAGTGGAGCGAGCGCGGCAAGTCCCGCGGCGAGAAGATCGCCGTCGTCTGCATCGTGTACGACCACGACGCCTCGAGCCTCTCGCAGAAGCTCACCCACGTGCAGCACGAGAACCACCACGCCGTGGTCTCGGCGCTCCACGTGCACATGGACGAGCACCACTGCCTCGAGGTCCTCATCCTCCGCGGTCGCGGCGACGAGGTCGTCGCCCTGGGCGAGAGCCTCATCAGCACCAAGGGCGTCCTGTACGGCAAGGTCGTCCCCGCGACCACCGGCCACGACCTGGCCTAAGGGCCGCCATGTGCCATATAAGGATGCGGGACGCGCGGGGGGTGGCCTAACTTGCCGGAATTGCTAGGGAAACAGTCGTCCGCCAAGTGCCCGGAAACAGGGCTGTTTCTGGCCTGGCGCGGGCGGGCCGACACGCACTATTGACTTGCCCCGGGTCAGCCTCGATTCTGCCCGCCGTGTCTGCTGTCGGTTCGACCTACGGAAAGTTCTTCCTTCTCAAGAAGCTCGCTGCAGGCGGGATGGGCGAGATCTTCCTCGCGCGGCAGCAGGGGCCGGCAGGGTTCGAGAAGGTGGTGGTGATCAAGCGGATCCTCAGCCACCTCACCGACAACGTCGCCTATCTCGAGGCGTTCTTGCAGGAAGCGCGGCTGCAGGCGCGCATGAACCACAGCTCCATCGTGCAGATCTTCGACCTGGGCCAGGCCGAGGACGACGGGTCGTTCTACCTGGCGATGGAGTACGTGCACGGCAAGAGCCTGTTCGAGCTGCTCGCACGCCTCAAGCAGCTCGGCGAGATGCTGCCTCCGGCGCTGGTGGCGGCCATCCTCGAGCGCGCGGCGGACGGGCTGAGCTACGCGCACAACCTCGCAGACAACACCGGCCGCTGCCTCAACATCGTCCACCGCGACATCTCCCCGCACAACGTCCTGCTCTCGTACCAGGGCGACGTGAAGCTCATCGACTTCGGCATCGCCAAGAGCGACGTGAACTCGGTGAAGACCGAGGCCGGGACGATCAAGGGCAAGTTCTTCTACATGTCGCCCGAGCAGTCCGCGGCGCAGGCCATCGACAAGCGCTCGGACCTGTTCTCGCTGGGCATCGTGCTCTACGAGACGCTCACTGGCGAGAACCCGTTCATGCGGGCGAACGTGATCCTCGCGCTGGAGGCCATCCAGAAGCAGGACCCGCCGCCGCCGTCCACGGTGGACCCCGCGTTCGCGCCCTTCGACCCCATCATCGCCAAGGTGCTGGCCAAGAACCCGGACGACCGCTACGCCGACGCGTCGGACCTGAAGGACGACCTCGCCCTGGCACGCGCCAGGCTGCCGGCGTCGCCCGAGAAGCTCGGCGTGCTGCTCCAGCGGATCTTCAAGGACAAGGTGGAGCAGGAGAACCGGGTGCTGGTGGAGACCGACTCCGCGAGCCTGGGCGCCCTGAACCGCAACGGCGCCGGGGCCAAGACCGGCTCGGGGCCCAAGCCGATGCCGGGCGCGACCCCGAGCCGGTCTTGGCCCCGGCGCCGTTGCGGTTCAGGGCGCCC
>CAZAIE010001430.1:0-1979 GCA_964485035.1 uncultured Myxococcaceae bacterium
CGACGTCGAGCAGTGTGACGGGAGGCGCAGCCTCAACGTGACCTCGGGCAGGTACGCCGACGCGTCCGATGCCTCGGACCTCTTCCCCTGCAACCACGCCAACTTCTCGGCCACCACCAACCCCAGCTCGCTGGCGTACGGCGCCAGCACCTCGCAGATCACCGTGGACTCCATCCGCCGCTCGGGCCTGGACGTCCTGCTGAACGTGGTCATCGGCTCGGGCAACCTCGCGCTGGGCGCGGCCTGCAGCTCGAGCCTGCAGTGCCAGAGCACCTTCTGCGCCGACGGCGTCTGCTGCGACGCGCTCTGCGACAAGGGCGAGTGCGACGCCTGCTCGCTCGCCGCGGGCTCGACCCAGGCCGGGCGCTGCCAGCTCCTCACCCGCGCCTGCAACGACAACAACCCCTGCACGCTCAACGACCAGTGCTCTGCGGGCCAGTGCGGCGGCACGCCCAAGACCTGCCCCGCCGAGACCGCCTGCACCACCGCCGGGACCTGCAACCTGCTCAGCGGCACCTGCGACGTGGCCAACAAGCCCAACGGCACCGCCTGCAACGACGGCCAGGCTTGCACTACCGGCGAGAAGTGCCAGTCGGGCGTCTGCGGCGGCGGCGCCGCGGTGACCTGCCCGGCCCCCGACGCCTGCCACGCGGCCGGCACGTGCAACGCCGCGACCGGGACCTGCACCACCTTCCCCAACGCCCCCGACGGCACCGCCTGCGACGACAAGAACCCCTGCACCACCGGGGACACCTGCCGGGCGGGAACCTGCACCGGCGGCGCGGTGGCGACCACCTGCCCGGCCATCGACGCCTGCCATGAGCCAGGCACCTGCAACCCCACCACCGGCGGCTGCACTGCCGGGAAGGCCCGCGCCGACGGCACCGCCTGCGACGACGGCGACCTCTGCACCACCGCGGACACCTGCCTCGCGGGGGTCTGCAAGGCGGGCACCCGCTCCACCTGCGCCGCCCCGGACGCCTGCCACGACGCCTCGACCTGCGACGCCAAGACCGGCCGCTGCTCCAGCGCCTACCCGGCGAAGGCCGACGGCACCGCCTGCGACGACAAGAACGCCTGCACCACCGGCGACGCTTGTCAGGCCGGGAGCTGCAGGGGCACGCCCTCCGGCGCGGCCTGCCCGGCCGACCAGTGCCACGAAGCAGGGACCTGCAACGCCTCGACCGGGCTCTGCTCGGGAGCGAGCAAGCCCAACGGCACGGCGTGCAACGACGGCGACGCCACCACCACCAACGACGTCTGCACCAATGGCCTCTGCAAGGGCACGGTGCCCAACGTGGACTTCTGCTGGGGCAAGTCGACGGGCGTCGACTGCAACGACAAGAACCCCTGCACCCGCAACGACTTCTGCAAGGACAACGCCTGCCTGGGCACGAACCCCCTGCCCTGCCCCGCGCCGGACGACTGCCACGTGGAGGGCAGCTGCGACTGGCAGACCGGCGAGTGCGTCTTCCCCGCCGCGGCCAACGGCACCGCCTGCGACGACGGCCGGGCCACCACCACGAATGACCGCTGCTCGAATGGCCGGTGCTCGGGCGACCCGAAGCCCACCACCGAGTGCACCAGCAAGCCCGACGGCACCGCGTGCTCGGCGGGGACCTGCCAGGCCGGCACCTGCATCGCCCCGGTCACGGTGGACTCGAACGGCTGCGGCTGCGGGACCTCCGGCTCGCCCTCGGCGTGGCTGGGCCTCGCCTTCCTGGGGCTCGCGCTGCGGCGGCGCGCCCGCTCCGCCTGAGCCGACCCGCCCGACCGCCAAGGAGAGCCTCGTGAGCCTGGGACAGATCCTCTCGACCGAGCCGATGTCGCTCGACGACACCTCTCCCGAGGCGGTCGCCGGCTACGTCGCAGGCCTGCGCGAGGTGGTGCCCGAGCGACGCCTCGCGGCGGCCGTGCGCCGGTCGCGGGCGCAGCTCGAGCTGGAGGCCGGCCCCTACGGGATGGCGGCGCCAGCGGGA
>CAZAIE010001431.1:0-1978 GCA_964485035.1 uncultured Myxococcaceae bacterium
GAGATCGGCCGGAAAAAGGGGGCGCTCCGAGGGCGTGGGCTGGCCATTGCGGCGATCGTCCTGGGCTTCGGCTGGCTCTTCGTCTCCGTCGGCGCGGCGGTGGGAATCCCCTGGTACTTCGAGGCGCGGGCCCGCGAGCAGCAGCAGGAGGCCCAGAACGCGCTCCATGCCTTCGCGGCCGCCTACCAGCCGACGGCGACCACGCTGGGCGCGGCCCCGGCGGGGTTCGAGGACCTGGGAGTGACTCCGCCCACGGGACGCCGGTACACCTACTTCCTCGGCGACGACGTGCTCGAGCCGGATGCCGAAGGGGAGCACGCTCGCGAGCTCCCGCACGATCTGCCCGCCGACGCGGTGCTGGTCGCGGTGGGCGACGTGGACCCGGACGACGGCCTGGACATCTGGGTGGCGACCGCCTCCGGCGAGGTGCGCGCGGTCCTCGACGACACGGAGAAGCGATGAACTGGCCTCGAACCCTTGTCCCCTGCGCGGTCCTCCTGGCAGCAGGGACGGCCCAGGCCGCCGAGCCGATCCAGCTGTTGGTGTGGGGCCCCTCGGGCCAGGCGAACGCGGAGGCGGGACGACAGCTCCACGCCGCGCTCCCGCCCGCTCGGCAGACGCGGATCCTCGACTCGGCGGGCGGATTCCTCTTCAGCTTCGGGCTCCAGGAGGAGGGGGAGCGGCCGCTGGTGGTGGACGTCGCCGACACCCCGCCGCTTGCCTACGAGGAGCGCCGCCGACTGCTCTCGCGGCAGCATCTGGTGGCCTTCGTCCCGGCGGGCAAGGAAGCGCAGGCCACCCGGTCGCTCCAGCGGCTGCAGGACCTGCTCTCGGAGACGGGGGCGGGCCGGCCGCTGATGATCTTCGCGCGCAAGGCCGAGGACTGTGCGCTGGCCCCGTCGCTCGAGTGCGTGGCGCCGGGCGATGCAGGGCCGCTGGCGGTGGTCGCTTGGGCCAGGCGGGCGGTGCGGCCTCCGGAGAGCGAGCCGGCGCCCCTGGTCGAGCTGCCGGCCCTTCGCTACCCGGAGCCCTCCCGGCCTCTCACGGCAGCGGCGAAGAGGCGGCTCGAGCAGGCGCACGGGATCATCACTGCGTCGGCGCTGGCGAGCGACCAACTCCGCGACGCTCTGCTGCCCACGGTCTGGCTCGTGCCCCAGGCGGCGCGGGCCGACCTGGCGCGGGGCGCCTCGCGGTTCGGCGGGGCGCCGGATCTGCCGCCGGGGATGGCCTGGCCGCGTCGCGGGGATCGGCCGCTCACCTTCCTGGCCCAGCTCCGCATGGCGGACCTGCGGGGGCTCGACGCCTCGGCGTTGCTGCCGGAGGACGGCTGGCTGGTGGTCTTCTACGACGCTGAGGAGCAGCCCTGGGGCGGCGGTGAGGACGACCTCGCGGGCCTGCAGGTCGTCTACGTCGATGGGCCCGTGTCGGGCCTGGAGCGGCGCGCCAAGAAGGGCGAGGCGCCGCCGAGCGCGGCTCCGCTCGCCGTGCACGCGGGCTTCTCGCTGCCCTCAGCGCTGCCAGCCCCGATCGCGGAGGCCTTTCCCAAGGACTCGGACAAGGACATGTGGATCGAGTGGTCGTCTCTGCGGGACGCGGTGGCGCTGAAGCCGTTCGCGACCAACGCGCGGCATCACCTGCTCGGACACCCGGACGAGATCCAAGACGAGATGCGGCACGATCTGCCCGGGAGTCCGGAGGAATGGGTGCTGCTGCTTCAGCTCGACTCGGACGAGGTCGCGGGCGCGGTGAGCTGGACCTGGGGCGATGTGGGCAGGCTCTACTTCTGGATCCGTCGCGACGACCTCGCCCAGCGGGACTTCTCGAAGGTCCGCTGTCTCTTGCAGTGCAGCTGAGCGGGCTGAGGGGGAGAGTCGTGACCTGATTCACGAGTTGGGGATCTCGGGGCGCGGTGCCAGACTCGGCTGCCCTGGCGCGGTGCCAGACTCGGCTGCCCCGGCGCGGTGCCAGACTCGGCTGC
>CAZAIE010001432.1:0-1977 GCA_964485035.1 uncultured Myxococcaceae bacterium
ATGATGATGCTCACGCTCTCGGACAAGGACGAGCGCGACCGCACGATCTGGCAGCTCCTCGACGCGATTCGCGACCGCGCGCTGGCCGAGATCCCGGGCATTCGCCGGTTCCAGCTCAAGGAGATGGGCTCCGACGTGATGGCCACCGCGCTGGCCTTCACCCGCGAGGAGTTCGTGGCGGCGGCGACGCGCGCACCCCGGGCCCAGCGGCTCTCGAGCCTGTGCTCGGTCTTCGCGCAGTCCGAGCTGGTGTCCCTCATCGCCCGCGGCGCGTCCAAGGACGAGATGGCCCTGGGCGTCCACCAGTCCATCGCCAGCCGCATTGCCTCGCTCGCAGGCGGCGTGCCCGTCGAGGGACCAGTGGCCTTCACCGGCGGGTGCGCCCGGAACGGCTGCCTCGTCCCGCTGATCTCCGCGGCGGTGAAGCTGCCGGTGCAGGTTCCGGAGTCACCCCAGACCGTGGCGGCGCTGGGCTGCGCGCTCCACGGCCTCGAGGAAGGGAGGTAGTCGGATGGCTTTCGACCTGTTCGAGTCGGTGACCGAGTGCGGCTGCGCGGCGAAGGTGCCCGCAGCCGAGCTGGCGGGCCTGCTGCGCGGGGTGGAGCTGCCGACCGACCCCGCGGTGCTGGTGGGCCCCGACACGCTCGACGACGCGGGCATCTACCAGCTCGGTCCCGAGCAATGCCTGGTCCAGACCCTCGACTTCTTCCCGCCGGTGGCGCGCGACCCGGAGGACTACGGCCGCATCGCCGCCGCGAACTCGCTCTCGGACGTCTACGCCATGGGCGGGCGCCCGCTCACGGCGCTGGCCATCGTCTGCATCCCTTCTGCGCTGGTGCGGGAGGGTGTGCTCGCCGCCGTCACGCGCGGCGCCGCCGAGAAGCTGCGCGAGGCAGGCTGCGCCCTGCTCGGGGGCCACTCGGTCCTCGACCCGCAGGTGAAGTTCGGGCTCTCCGTCACCGGGGTCGTCCGCCCGGACGATCTGTTCACCAATGCGAAGGCCCGGCCCGGCGACGTCCTCGTCCTCACCAAGCCGCTGGGAACCGGGGTCACGATCATGGCGGTCCGGGCCGGCCTCGCGACGGCCGCCCAGGAGCAGGCCGCCAACCGCTCGATGGCCACCCTGAACGCCCGCGCCGCCGACCTCGCACACCGCAGCGGTGCGGTCTGCGCGACCGACGTCACCGGCTTCGGGCTCCTGGGTCACGCGATGCAGCTCGCCCGGGCGAGCGGAGTCGCGCTGGAGATCGGCCTGGAAGGCTTGCCCTCCCTCGACGGCGTTGCGGGCTTCGCCGACCTGGGCCTGCTGTCCGCCGCGGCGTACTCGAACCGCGACTACGTGGGCGACGCCGTCCGCTTCGACGAGGACGTGCCCCAGGCCTCGCGCGATCTCCTGTTCGACCCGCAGACCTCGGGCGGCCTCCTCATCTGCTGTCCGCCATCGAAAGTCGAGGAGCTGCTCACGCGGGCACGGGAGGAGCTCACGACGTCGTTCGGAGTCGTGGGCAGGGTGGTCGAGGCGGGCGCGCGACCGCTCCTCAGCGTGCGCCGGCGGCTCGCGGAGGCCACGTGATCTACTTCGACAACGCCGCGACCTCGTGGCCCAAGCCGCCCGCCGTCGCGGCGGAGCTGGAGCGCTTCCTGCGCGAGGACGGGGCGAACCCCGGCCGGTCTGGCCACGCGCTCTCGATCCAGGCGGGGCGCGTGGTCTTCTCGGCCCGCGAGCGCCTCGCGCGGCTCTTCGGCCACGACGACCCGCTCTCGGTGGTCTTCACCAAGAACGCCACCGAGGCGCTCAACCTCGCGCTGCTGGGGCTGCTCCAGCCCGGCGACCACGTGATCACCAGCACCATGGAGCACAACTCGGTGCTGCGGCCGCTGCGCCACCTCGAGCGGCTCGGCGTCTCGGTCTCGCGCCTGCCCTGCAGCCCCGAGGGGCTCCTCGACCCGCAGGACGTCGCGCGGGCCACGACGCCC
>CAZAIE010001433.1:0-1975 GCA_964485035.1 uncultured Myxococcaceae bacterium
GTCTTCTCCAGGTCGGCGAGCCCCAGCCCGAACTTCGCGTGGGGGCCGGCGGTGCGCACGTGGGCGTGGTGTCCGCGGCCCACGCCGGGGTCCACCCGGAGGAAGACCTCCTTCCCCCGGATCAGGTCCGGCCAGCGCTCGAAGACGTAGGCGTTGTCCACGGTGAGGGTGACCCCCGCGGCGACCGCCTGCTCGTACTCCCGCCTCGGCGCGAAGTTGGGCGTGAACAGCAACCGGCTGCGGTCGATGTCCGGGAACAGCCCGAGCACCTTGGCCAGCTCCCCGCTGGAGACGCATTCGAAGCCCAGCCCGCGGGCTTCCACCCGCCGCAGCACCTCGTCGGTGGCGTTGGCCTTCATCGCGTAGAGCACCCGGTCCACCGGGAGCGCCTTCAGCGCGGCGATGCTCTCGTCGAGGGTCTCCGGGTCGATCGCGTAGACCGGGCTCTGGGCGCGGCCCAGCGCCAGCAGGTCGGCGCGGCGGGTGCGCCACCATGAGGGCTGGTTCGCCGGCGGGCGTGCCGGCTCCTCCTCCACCAGCTCCCGCCACGATGGCCCGAAGCTCGCCTCCGCCGGCTTGCGCGACCCGAAGAGCAGGCCGTGCAGGTCGCCCACCAGCCGGTCCGCCTGCTCCTCGTCCACCACGAAGGTGAGGTTCAGGTCGCTCGCGGCCTGGGTGAGCATGTGGATCGGCTGGTCCTCGAACACCGCCAGCGCGGGCCCCAGCTGCGGCAGCAGCGCGCGCAGGTGCCGCCCCACCAGCGAGATGGCCGCGCAGTTGCGGATGACGCGCGCCCGGCAGTGCGGCGCGAGGTCGGCGACCAGGCCCTCGAGCGTCGCCTCGTCCAGGGTGTTGGCCGAGGCGTCCAGCGAGGCGGTGACGTTCATCTCGCTGGTGGACACCAGGTCCACCGACAGCCCGCGCGCCTTGAAGCAGGTGAAGACGTCGGCGAGGAAGCCCACCTGCTGCCACATCCCCTGCGTCTCCATGGACACCAGGGTGACCCCGCGCTTGTGCGAGAGGGCCTTCACCTGGCCCGCGCCCGCCTTCTCGCCTCCCACGATGCGCGTCCCCTCGGCGTGCGGCCGCTCGGTCCAGCGCAGCTCCATGGGGATGCGGTGGCGCCGGCAGGGCGCGATGCAGCGGGGGTGCAGCACCTTCGCGCCCATCGAGGCGATCTCCTGGGCCTCGCCGTAGCTGGCCTGCCGCACCAGCAGCGCGCCGGGGATGAGGCGGGGGTCGGCGGTGAAGATGCCCGGCACGTCCGTCCAGATCTCGCAGCGCACCGCGGCGAGCTTGGCGGCGAAGTACGCGGCCGAGGTGTCGCTGCCGCCGCGGCCCAGCAGCACCGTGAGCCCCTCGCGGTTGCGGGCGATGAACCCCTGCGTCAGCAGGCAGGGCTGGGGCAGCTCGGCGAGGCGGTCCGCGAGCTCGGCGTCCCGGTCGTCGTTGACCGTGGCGTTCAGCAGCCGCTGCGACTCGGGCCGGTTGGCGTCGTCCTCGGCCTGCAGGCAGGTGCGCGCGTCCACCCACCCGGTGGGCAGCCCCTGGGCGGTCATGAACGCCGCGCCCAGGCGGGTGGAGAGCAGCTCGCCCATGGCCATCACCCGGGCCCTCAGGCGCGGGCTGGCGTCATGGAGCAGCGAGGCGCCCAGGGCGAGCCGCTCCAGCTCGGCGAGCTCCTTGCCCGCGGCCTCGTCCAGGTCGACCCCCATCTCATGGGCCAGCTTCGCGTGGCGCGCGCGGATCTGCGCGAGCACCAGCTCGTGACGCCCCTGGGCGGCCTCGTCGACCAGCTGGGCCAGCAGGTCGGTGACCTTCGACACCGCCGAGCACACCACCACCGGCCGCAGCCCCTCGGCGGCGCGCGCCCCCGCCTGCTCGAGGATGGTCCGCCACCGCTCCACGGTGGCCACCGAGGTCCCGCCGAACTTCAACACCACGAACCGCACGTCTGACATGGATGCTCCCACCC
>CAZAIE010001434.1:0-1972 GCA_964485035.1 uncultured Myxococcaceae bacterium
CCGCTCACCGAGCCCCAGGCCGAGGCCGTCGGGAAGCTCGTCCGGGCGGCGCTGCGCTCACTCGCGAAGGCCCGGTGACGCGGCCTCGACGGTCTTGAGCCACTCGACCGCCCGCGCGACGGCCGCCTCCAGCTCGGTGAGCCGCCCCGGGAAGAGGTGGGTCGCGTGGGGGACGACCTCCAGGCGCTTGGGCTCGCTCATCCGCGCCACCGCCCGCTCAATCGCTTTGGCCCCGCCGAACTCGTCCTCGGAGCCCTGGATGAAGGCCTTGGGGAGCGTCACCGGCTCGAGGAACGACTGGTCGAAGACCGAGAGCGCGAGCCCGACGCCCAACAGCCGCACCACGCGCGGGTCGCGCACCGCGGCCTCGAGCCCCACGCGCGCCCCGAAGGAGAACCCCGCGACCCACAGCGGCAGGGTGGGGTGGCGCGCCGCCAGGAAGTCGAGCGCGGCGGCCACGTCCTCGAGCTCGCCCACGGCGTCGCCGTAGCTGCCGGTGGAGCGGCCCACGCCCCGGAAGTTGAAGCGCAGCACCGCGCCGCCGCCGTCGTGGAGCCCGCGCGCGACCCGGTAGACGACGTTGTTCGCCATCGTCCCGCCGTACTGCGGGTGCGGGTGGCAGGCCACCGCCGCGAAGCGGGGGCCGTCGGGCTCCTGCAGCAGCCCCTCCAGCGCGCCGTGGGACACCGGCACCGACACCGGGCGGGGCGCCCAGCGGACCTCAGCCACGCAGCTTCTCGCGCAGCGCCTTGGCCTTGGCCTGCACGTCGGGGTCGCTGCCCATCATCTCCAGGCTGCGCAGCCGCTGGTCGATGGACTTGGGGCACTTGGGGCCGGTCAGTGCGCCCGCGGCGGCGAGCACCTCCAGGGCGAGCAGGGCCTTCTCCACCACGCGGTCCTTGGGGTGGTCGAGGAAGTCCACGAGCAGGTAGGCATCCTCGACCATCTCGAACTTCTCGATGAACTCGGTCACCAGCTCCGCCCAGAGCTTGCGGTCCTCGGTGGCCACCTTCTTGATCTTCTTGAGCAGCTCGTCGCGGGCCTTGAGCTCGCCCTTGGGGTCCAGCTTCTCGCGGACTGCGTCGGGGACGTCCTGGCCGCCGAGCATCTTGGCCACCTTGGCCTTGTACTGCTCGTACATGGGCGAGCGCTCGAGGCGCTCCTGGGAGCGGGCCTCCTGGCGCTGGCGCGCGTTGCCGCCGCGGTCCCGTCCCTTGTCGATCTCGCGCCACGAGCGCTTCGGGCGGTCGTCGTCGATGTCGCGCTTGGCCATGCTGGTCCCTCGAGAAACGCCGGGCTCGGCGGAGGAAGGGCTCCTTATACCCGAAAGGCGCCCGCGCCAGCACGGGCGACGTCGTGGGGGCTCCCCGCCGCGAGCGTCCTTGCCTCCTCCACACCGGCCTGCTCTAGTCGCGCGGTCCGCTTCGGAGAGCTCGATGCACATCGCAGTGATCGGCGCAGGCGCCTTCGGGACCTCGCTCGCAGGGATGCTGGCGAAGAAGCAGCACGAGGTCCGCCTGTGGGCCTACGAGCCCGAGCTGCCCGCCGCGCTGCGCGAGCGCCACGAGAACCCGCTCTACCTCCCCGGCGTCCCGCTGCCCGAGGCCCTCTTCGCGACCGGCGACCTCGCCGAGGCGGCCCAGGGCGCGGAGCTGGTCGTCCTGGCCGTCCCCTCGCACGCCACCCGCGGGGTGCTCGCCGCGCTGGCGCCGGCCCTGCCTCCCCACGTGCCCCTGGTGACCGTGGCCAAGGGCATCGAGAACGGGACGCTGCTCACGATGCTCGAGCTGATGGAGGACGTGCTGCCCACCGAGCGGCACCCCTACCTCGCCGTGCTGTCCGGCCCCTCGTTCGCGCGCGAGGTGGCGCTGGGGCTGCCCACCGCGGTGACCGTGGCCTCGGTCTGGGAGCGCGTGGCGCGCGAGGTCCAGCTCGCCTTCTCCAACGAGCGCTTCCGCTGCTACACCTCCAC
>CAZAIE010001435.1:0-1969 GCA_964485035.1 uncultured Myxococcaceae bacterium
TTCGACCCCTTCGCGGCTGGTGAGGCTGCGCCCGAGGCAAGCCTCGCCACCGAGCTCGCCGCCGAGGGCGCCAGCGCCCCGGTCGAGGAGGACGAGGTGGACATCGCCATCGACGAGGACGAGCCCACCGACGCCTCGACCGTGGCCATGGACTTCCGCGAGCACCTGCTCTCCGGCTGGACCCTGGTGCCCACCGAGAAGCTCGCCACCTTCGAGGCCCCGGACAACGAGGCCCGCGTGCTGGCGCTGCTGGGCGCGGTGGACAACTACGGGCAACTGCTCACGCTGGCGAAGGGCGTCGCCACCGAGGAGGAGCTGATCGAGTACTGCTTCAGCTTCCACCAGAAGGGCCTCATCGAGCTGCGTGAGCCCGCCTAGCGTGACCGCCCGCGGAGCCCTCGCCCGGCTCGCGCTCTGGGCAGGCGGGGCAGCGGCGGTCGCAGGCGGGGTGGCGGCGCTCACCCCGCCCCGCACCGGCCGCATCAGCTACACCCAGCCCGAGCTCTTCGTCATCCTGCTGCTGTTGCTGGGCGTCGCGCTGGCCGTGGTCGCCGGGCTCCGTGTGGCCCTGGGGTCGCTCCTGCGGACGCGGGGTTACCCGCGCGGAGGCGGCCTCGCGGACCAGCCCTGGTTCGCCGCCGCGGTCGTCCTGGCCGACACGCTGCTCCTCGCCGCGGCCCTCCATGCCCGGCACGTGGAGCCGCGGTGGCTCCGCGTCGAGCGGGTCGTGCTGCCCACCCCCAAGGTCTCGGCCAGGGTCCGGGTGGTCCTCTTCAGCGACCTGCACAGCGACGCCCGCTTCGACCTCGACTCCCGGGTGGCCGAGGCGGTGAGCGCCGAGCAGGGCGACCTCGTGCTCTTCGCCGGAGACAGCCTCAACCGCCCGGAGCGGCTGTCCGCCTTCAGGGCCGCGCTCTCGTCCATCACCAGCCGCGGCCCGCGCCTCGCCATCCGCGGGAACTGGGACGAGTGGTTCTGGTACGACCTCGACCTCTTCGGCGGCACTGGCTTCGAGGAGGTGCGCGCGGGGTGGCGCACGGTCCAGACGCCGGGCGGCCCGCTGCAGGTGGGGGGCCACGGCTGGCTGGACGCCTTCCGACCGGACGAGGTCTTCGCCACGCCGCCCGAGGGCCTGCGCGTCTTCGCCTACCACTCGCACGACTACCTGGAGGAGGCGGCGGCCCGAGGCATCGACCTCTACCTCTGCGGCGACACCCACGGCGGCCAGATCGCGCTGCCCGGGTACGGGGCACTGGGCGCCATCGGCCGCTTCGGGCGCCGCTACGCGCGCGGGCTGTATGGCCACGGCCAGGCGCGGGCGTACGTCAGCCCGGGGGTCGGCGTGGAGGACTCCTTCCCCTACCGGCTGGGGGTCCGCCCGGAGATCTCCGTGATCGACCTCGTGCCCGCGGAGCCATAAGCTGCGGCGCATGTCACTGCACACCGGATGGAAGACCTCGCTGCTCCTCGCACTGCTGCTTGTCCCCCGCCTCGCTCCTGCGCAGGGAACGCCTGTGGAGAGGCCGAGAGAGCAGCGCAAGGAGTTGACTCCCGCCTCCTTCGAGGCCCGCAAGACCAAGGCCGCCACCGTCTACCTGGTCTCCTCGCGGCCGCTGGCCTGGGACATCGCCTCCAAGCGCGGCGCGCAGGGCGGGATGGAGTTCTCGTTCCTGGTCGTCCCCCACGCCCGAAACGCGCCTGCGCCTGCCGTCCAGCCTCCCCAGGACGTGCTCGTGTCTGGGCAGTCCTACGCCGCCCGGACCAGCCAGCGGTTGAAGCGCAGCTTCACTCCGGAGACGACCACGCAGGACCCGGCCAAGGTCCAGCGCCAGGGCAAGCCCCTCCAGCAGATCTTCGGCCTCGCGCCGGGACAGGGCACGGTGGTCTCCACCTCGCTCTTCGGGTCGGCGCTGCCCGTCCGCAGCGACCTCGCCGTCTCGATGACCGTGGGGGGCGAGGTCGCTGCGGA
>CAZAIE010001436.1:0-1965 GCA_964485035.1 uncultured Myxococcaceae bacterium
GTGGTGCGGATGGAGCGCAAGGGACGTGGGGGCAAGGAGGTCACGGTCGTCGAGAAGCTGGAGCTGAAGCCCGCGGAGCTGGAGCGCTGGCTCAAGGTCCTGAAGCAGGGGCTGGGCTGCGGCGGCACGGTCGAGGGGACGGACCTCGTGCTCCAGGGCGACCAGCGGGAGCGGGTGGGAGACTTGCTCACCAAGCAGGGCGTCCAGAAGGTGGTCCTGGGCTGAGCCATGCGCGACGTGCTCCCCGTGCTGCGGCGGGCGAGTGTACCGTCTTGGGAAATGGACGCCGCCGACAGGCGTTGGTCCCGGCGCGAACACAAACGGGTCGGATAGGAGTCGCCATGGTTCGGGTCTTCCTCGCGGTCCTCGCTGCTGCCTCGCTCGCCGGCTGCGCCACCATGAAGGGCGACAAGACCGTCTGCCCCGAGTACCGCGGCCTGCACTGCGCCACCGCGCCCGAGTGCTCGATGGACCAGGCGCGCGGATGCCGGGTCTGCCAGTGCCAGGCGGCGGACCGCTCGGACGGACGGCTCCCCACTGGCGTTCCTCCCGACCTCCGCTAGCTCCCCCCGCGGGTCGCGTCCCAGAGTGGCGATGGCGCGCCGTGCCACGCGACCACCAGCTGCCGCGTCGGGCGCGTCAGGGCGACGTACAGGGCGCGCCGGCACTCCGGGCTGTCGGGCCAGCTCTGGGCGTCCGCGTCGGGGATCAGCACGTGGTCGAACTCGAGCCCCTTCACCTCCTGGACGCAGGTGACGCTGACCCCCGAGCGCAGGGCGAAGTGCCCCTCCAGCGCCAGCCGCACCGGCGTCCCCTTCCGCAGCAGCGGGACGAGCCGGTGCGCGGCCTCGGGCGTGCGGCAGATGACCGCGACCGCGGCCTTGGGGTCCGTCCTGACCAGCGCCCGCAGCGCACCGATGAGCCAGGTCACCAGGTGCAGCTCGCTCGGAAAGCCGTGGGACGCGACTGCACGCCGCGCCGCGGCTTGCACGGGGTGCGTGCCCGAGCCGCTGCGCCCGACGACCTCGCGCGCAGCCCGGGTCACCGCCGCCGGACACCGGTAGCTCACGTCCAGGGTGGTGGTGTGCCAGCGCGCGACGCCCAGCTCCGCCAGCACCGCGGGCCAGCCCAGGAAGTGGGCGGTCGGGTCGACCTGTTGCTCCGCGTCGCCCGCGACGATCAGTGTCCCCCCCGGAGCGACCGCGCGCCCGAGGAGCGCCAGCTCCAGCGGAGCCAGCTCCTGCGCCTCGTCGACGACCAGGCAGTCGTACCGGGGCAGCTCCGCCGGCGCGTCCCCCCGCCTCTGCGCGCGCAGCCTCTCCAGCTCGAAGAGCACGGCGTAGTCCTCGGGGTCGATGGAGCCCGCGTCCTGCATCGGGGTGTCCTCGTCGATCCGCCGGCCGTCGAGCGTCTCCAGCCGCGCGCGGTCGATGTGCGCGAACTCCACCTCCGCGGGCGGGGAGAACTGGATGCGGGTGTGGGCGAAGGTCTCAGCGACGGCGCTCGCGCGCAGCTGGCCCGAGGCCTCGCGGACGATCCGTTCGAGCACGGCGCGGTCGCCGAACAGCCGCTGCAGGTCGTGCCATCGCGCCAGCGCCTCGGAGGGCACCGACGGCCCGTCGTCCTCGTCGGGGACTGCGGGCGGGAGTCGCGACGCCTCCTCGAGCACGGCGCGCACTGCCGGGTGCCGCTTCAGCTGGATCACGCCCGCGGTGGCGTCGAGCCCCTCC
Source organism: uncultured Myxococcaceae bacterium (assembly GCA_964485035.1). Taxonomy (GTDB): domain Bacteria; phylum Myxococcota; class Myxococcia; order Myxococcales; family UBA5297; genus CAZAIE01. Next base: position 1,731 of record CAZAIE010001436.1, read on the forward strand.
CTGTGGGGAAGGTCGGGGAAGGTGCGTCGGGCGAGCGCCCCGGCCCAGCGCTCGTAGGTGAAGACCTCGACTCCCCGCAGCCCCAGGCGCGACAGCAGGGCCTCGAGCAGCCCGGCGAGTCCCTCGGTCGGGACCACGGCTGCCGCGTGCAGCCGCGGAGCCTGCCGCAGAAGCCGCGCGAGACGGTGCAGGGCCACGGTGGTCTTGCCTGCGCCCGCCTCGCCGAGGACCAGCA
>CAZAIE010001437.1:0-1957 GCA_964485035.1 uncultured Myxococcaceae bacterium
GTGTGCGGTCGAGATGGTCGCAGTGGAGGGTGACGACAGCACGATGGTCCGCTGCCCCGAGTGCGCAGGGCTCTGGCTCGACGTCGCGGAAGTGAACCGCATCCTGCTTCACCACAACATGCCGGGCCTCGAGTCCCTGGGCGGCTTTCCCGACCCGGACGAGTCGGTGGGGCTGTGTCCCGAGTGCCAGGTGGATCTGGTGGCCGTCGAGGGCGGTGAGCGCCGCTCGCTGCACTACGACACCTGCGAGGTCTGCGGCGGCATCTTTGTCGAGACCGAGACCGAGACGACCGAGGTGAAGGCCGCGATGGAGGCCGTCGTCGGCTTCTACCGCCGCTTCCACCCCCTGAAGTCGAAGTAGCTACCGGCGCTCCGACCACTCGCCCGCGAGCAGCCCAGCCTTGGCATCGAGGGCCAGGTGGGCGCCCTTCTCCCCTCCTCCGGTGAGCTGGGCCGTGGCCGAGGTCCAGGGCTTGCCCGAGGGCTTGAGCCGCAGCGTCGCCTTGCCGTCGAACGCGTAGTCCCCGGTCACCGTCTCCGCCTTCTCCTCCGGGTCGAACGGCCGCAGCGCGTAGCGGAACGTCCCGTCCGAGTAGAAGTCCAGGAACCGGTCGCGGGCGCCCTCCGGCCCCGCGTACCACGTCCCCATGAGCGCGGCCCGGCCCGCCTCGTAGCGGAGCTTGGGGGCGAGCGCCGTGCCGTTCAGCGGCTTGCCCTGGGCCACGAAGATCACGTCCGCGAGGCAGGTCACGCTGCCGTCCCCCGCGCCCCGGTTCACCGCGGCGATCTCCAGGGTCGCCTGCTCCACGGGGAGCGGGGTTTCGAGCTTGAACACCTGCTGGGCCCGGCCCTCGACCAGCACGAAGGTGCGGCTGGCCTCGGGCGTCTTCAGCTCCAGCGCCTTCACCTGGTTGTGGGCCTTGAACGACGCCTCGTCGCGGGTGTCGCCGGTGGTGATGCGCACCTCGTCCACGACCACCGGCTCCCGGAAGCCCACTGCGACCGACTCCCCCACGCCATCCCCCGCGGCTCCCTCGCACCAGACCGTGGCGTCGTTGCCGTCCAGCAGGTTCAGCGCCTGGAACTGGGCGGGCTTGTCGGGGGTGAGCTGGCTCGTGGCACGGGCGTACCCTGGCGGGGATCCTGCAGCGAGTCCTGGGAGCGAAAGCACCAGCAGCGTCAGGCAGGTTCTCATGGGGCGTGGATGATACACCCGCCGACGACGCTCCTTGACGGGGGCCGAGCCGCGCCGCTTTGATGCCGCGCACCGGAGGTCACCCCATGTTCCGTCGTCCAAGCCTCGCCCTCGCCCTGTGGCTTGCGGCCTGTCCCAAGCCCAACGCCGTCCCCCCGGACGCGGCGCTGCCGGCCGGGCCCAAGGAAGTCACCGAGGTCGAGCCCAACGACACCCCGACGGCCGCCCTGGCGGTGCGCGAGGCGACGAAGGTGGCCGCGGAGCTGAAGGCCGACCCCCAGAAGCCCGACGACGACCTGTACCGCCTCGAGCCGCTGGGTCCCGGGCAGGTCTGCACGGTGGAGGTGAGCGGGATCCCGGGGGTCGACCTGGCGCTCGAGCTGCTCGACCGCGACGGCAACCACCTGGCGCTGTTCAACTCCGAGCCAGAGGGCAAGGGCGAGCGCATCGCCAACCTGAACCTCGGGTCGCCCTGGCTGGTGAAGGTGTTCGCGTCGAAGAAGGGCTCGGGGGGCGCCTACACCGCGACCTTCACCTTCGCCACCGCCGAGCCCGCGTTCGAGGTCGAGCCCGACAACCGCGCAGTGGACGCCACCCCGCTCCCGCTGGGGACTCCGACTCGCGGCCTGCTCGCGGACCGCGCGGACGAGGACTGGTTCCGCCTGGAGGTGCCGCTCCCGGAGGTCACGGCTCCGGCGACTCCGGCTCCTGCGCCAGTTCCTGCCCCCGCTCCCCAGCCCACGGTGCCGCCCGCGCCTCCTG
>CAZAIE010001438.1:0-1956 GCA_964485035.1 uncultured Myxococcaceae bacterium
GTTCCTCACCTGGCTCGGGCGCGACGGGCTCATCGACTACCGCGAGGCCTTCGGGGAGATCTACGAGTGGGGCGGGGTGGGGGTGAGCATGCTGATGAAGACCCAGATCTCGCTCGCCCGCGCACTGCAGACCGCCGCCATCGTGTGGGTGCTCACCTTCCTCTCCTGCCTCTACCCGGCGTGGCGTGTGGGCCGGATCACGCCCGCCGAGGCGCTGCGACGTTAGGGGGCCCATCCCGGTGCAGGCTGCCCCAATCTGGTGCAGCGGCCTGCACCGCCTTGGAATGCCTGGGGAAACCGCCGCTCTCAGGACGGCGTGGCACTCCGGTTGCTGTAGCCCCTCCTCGAAGGCCACACGAGGAGGGCGCCATGGAACGCGGAGCGAGGACGCAGGCCGGCTACGACCCCACCAAGATCGAGATCCAGACCCTCATGCCCGGCGCGGTGGTCATCCACGCCGACGACGAGCAGATCCTCTGCGGCTTCCCCGAGGAGGTCGCCAAGGCCTGCTTCGCGGCCAACAAGCAGATCAGCGCGTGGCTGCTCCCCGACGTGCGCAGCCAGGACGGCGTGGTGCAGTGGGCGCTCGAGTTCCCGCTCTACGTCGCGCTCTTCGTGCAGGGCCTCTTCGCCAAGGGCAAGAAGCTCACCGTGTTCGCGCACCGGCGCGACTGGCCGGACGCGGTCGAGTACCTGCGGCTGACGCTGCTGGGCCTGACCCGCGAGGAGTCGAAGGCGGCGGGCGTGCAGGCGAAGGTGGCGGAGCGCTTCGAGCGCGAGGGCCAGGCGCTGGCGCTGAAGCGTCCCGACGGCTCGGTGGCCCAGGTCGAGGACTTCCTGCAGCCCATCTTCTTCGACGACGAGGGCGTGGCGCGCTTCGGCGGCATCACCCTCAAGTCGCACGGCGGGAACGTCTACAGCTTCTTCACCGCCGAGGACCGCGTGGAGGAGTACAAGCTGGAGACCACCGGCGGGCAGCTCCCTCCCTACACCCGGCCGCTCAACGTCTCCTCCACCCCGGTGGTCCCGCAGCAGCTCGAGGTCATCACCCTGGGCGCGTCCAACGGCTTCGACATCGGCGGGCCCTGCTCCAACCTGGTGGTCCAGGTCGGCGGGCACTTCCTGCTGGTCGACGCCGGCCCGTACATCAAGCCGGTGCTCGAGGCCTCGGGCATCAGCCTCAACCAGATCGAGGCGGTGGTCCTCACGCACGCCCACGAGGACCACGCGGTGGGCGTGAGCGCGCTCTTGCAGCTCGGTCGCCGCATCCGCCTCTACGTCACCCGCGAGACCGCGGCCATCGTGCGCCGCAAGCTGGCCATCCTGAACCCCGAGGTGGACTCGCCCCAGACCCTGCTCGACGACGCCTTCGAGGTGGTCTACGTGCAGCCCGGCGCGGAGTACGACTTCCTGGGCCTGCAGCTGCGCTTCCACCACACCTTCCACTCCATCCCCTGCGTCGGCGTCGAGCTCGCGCTGCCGGACGGCGGCGTGGAGCGCCGGGTGCTGCTCACCGGCGACAACCACTCGCGAGCGGGCATCGAGAAGGCGGCGGCCGCGGGCGTCCTCGACGAGGTGCGGGCCGCGGAGCTGCTCGCGCTCTACGCCCAGAGCTACGACCTCGTGGTCTCCGACGCGGGCGGCGGGATGATCCACGGCGTCGCCGCGGACTACGAGACCAACCCCTCGACCAACGTGGTCTACGTCCACACCGGCAAGCTCCCCGAGGCCGAGGCGCACCGCTTCACGCTCGCCGCGCCGGGCTACCGCTACGCCATCGTCCCGGAGAACAGCCGCCCCACGCCGCTGGAGCGTGACTGCGCCTTCCGCGCCCTCGCCGCGAACTTCCGCTGCAGCCGGCCCGAGTCGCTGGGCGCGCTGCTCGACGCCGCGACCCCGCTCTCGGCGAACCGCGGCCAGGTGCTGGTGCGCCAGAATGATCTCACCCGCGACTTC
>CAZAIE010001439.1:0-1954 GCA_964485035.1 uncultured Myxococcaceae bacterium
GTTGAAGAGGGCCTCGGCGAGCGGCCCCAGGTCCACCGGACCGGGCTGGCCGTTCTTCGCGGGCGTGGCCTTCTTCCGGGCCTTGGCGGGCCGGGTCGCGGGCTGCTTGATCTCGTTGGCGTTGTCCATGGGGTGCCCCCAGTCACGGCTTGGCGGGAGGAGTCGCGCAGACCGCAACGTCTTCCCTTACCAGAGTGTGCAAGTCAACCAACAACACGACGGATTCCGGAGTGAGCCACGCGCCGGCCAGCGCCGGGGGCGAGAGCGGACGGGAGTAGGCGGGCAGCGGCCGCAGCGCCCGCGCCTCCACCCGCTGGAAGCCGATGAGCCGATCGATGGGCACCTCGGTCTCGCCGCCGTCCACCCGCACGACCAGCGCCCGCGCCCCGGCGCAGGGGCAGAGCTGGACCGAGCGGGCCCCCTCGCGGCGGCGGTCGATGCGCAGCACCGCCCAGGCGTCGGCGGCCCAGCGCCGCCCGCCCGCCTCGAAGAGCACGAGGTCGACGTCGTCCGAGGCCACGCTCACCGCCTCACGGCCGCGCGCTCGCGGGCGGTGGCCAGCGCGCGGCGCAGGTCGAGGATGTGCACCGGGTCCTTGCCCACCACGATGCCGGAGATGAACTCGGCGTCCTCGGTGCCCAGCGGCGGCGGCTGGATGGAGGCGCTGGCGACGCGCACCAGGCCCAACACCTCGTCGGCGAGCAGCGCCACCACCAGGCCGTCGGCGCGGGCGATGGCCATGCGCGAGCGCGAGCTGATCTGCGTCTCGCCGCGCACCAGCAGGCGCGCCAGGTCGACCATGGCCACCACGTCGCCGCGGTGGGCGGCCACGCCGATGAGGAAGGCGGGCGCTCCGGGCAGCGGGGTCACCGGGGGCGTGCGCACCACCTCCTGGACCAGCCCGGCCTCGACCGCGAAGGAGGTGTCGCCGATGCGCAGGCGGAACAGCTCGGCCTCGGCGACGCGCTCGGGCCCCGAGGTGACCGGGGCGGCGTGGGCGAGGGCCTCGAGCATGGGCGAAGGCAGCGTGGGTTCCGGCACGGGCGCCCTCCGAACGATGGGACGCCCTTGCTTACCTCACTTCCGGCCCGCTCCGCCATTTCCCCGTTGCTTCCGGGCGCTTCTGCTGGTCGCGCTCGGCCACGGGGTCTGTTACAACACGCAGCGCCATGGCAACCCGCATCCTGGTCATCGATGACAGCGCGATCTCCCGCGAGCTCTTGCGCGCCGGGCTCACCCAGGCCGGCTACGAGCCCACGGTGGTGGAGGACCTGAAGGGCCTCAACGAGGCGCTCGACCAGCAGGGGCTGCCCCAGGGCAGCGTCGTCGACCTGGAGATGCCCGAGGCCTTCGGCGACGACGTGGTCGAGTTCCTGCGCGAGAAGCGCGGGGTGAAGAGCCCCATCATCCTCTACTCGGACTTCGACCCGGTGCAGCTCGCAGAGCGGGCCAAGGCGGCCAAGGCCGACGCCTGGGTCAACAAGTCCGAGGGCATCGCGCGGCTGCTGGAGGTCCTGAAGGGACTGCTGGAGAAGGCGGCCAAGGGCCCGGACCGCCGGCGCGTGATGATCGTCGACGACAGCGAGATGACCGCGAGGCTCATCGAGGCGGAGCTGGGGGCGCAGAACTTCGAGGTCATCCTCGCCGACAGCGTGGACAAGGCCACCCGCCTCATCCTGAAGAAGCAGACCCGCCCCGAGCTGATCCTTCTGGACGTGAACATGCCCAACGTGGACGGCGGGAGCTTCTGCCGCTTCATCAAGGGCAACTCGCTCTTCAAGGGCATCAAGGTCGTCCTCTGCAGCGGCATGGAAGTCGAGAAGCTCAAGGCGGTGGCCGCGCAGTGCGGCGCCGACGGCATCGTCCCCAAGGACGCCTTCCTCTCGAAGTGGGTCCTCGGGCAGATCGCCGAGAGCGAGTCGAAGAAGAAGTAGGCGCTCCCCTGCCCCACCGC
>CAZAIE010001440.1:0-1950 GCA_964485035.1 uncultured Myxococcaceae bacterium
ATCACGGACTTCGCGTGGATCCTTCAGCGGCACGCCGACGTAGCCCCAGTCCAAGGGGACGTTCCAGAGCATCGGCACGTCCCCCACCCCGGTCTCCACCCGCCACCGGACCGCCCGCTCCAGCCCGGTGCCCGGACCTCCCACGGGCAGCGGGCAGCTCTCGTCCCGGATGACGCGGCCGGTCCCCGCCTTCGGCGCGTCGCGCACCCAGGCCAGGGCCGGGGGAGGCTCGCGCAGCGACGGCGACTTCCCGAACGAGAGCGTGCCGGCCCCGAACCAGAGGCTGGGGAGGACTCCCAGCGCGAGGAGGACCGGCCCGGTGCGCGGCGTCGCACGCAGCGCGAAGCCGAAGAGCCCGCACAGAAGCGCGCTCCACCCGAGGGAGGTCAGCGAGCGGGCGAGCGCCTCGTCCGCGGCGATCGGCGTGCCGGACGCCAGGCCCTCCTGCACCAGCGCCAGGCTCGCCTCCGGGCGGACGAGCGCGGCGATCACCAGGGCCAGGAGGAGCGCGCCGGCGCCGAACGCCAGCCAGGGCCCGCGCCCCTTTCCGAAGCCGGGGCGCTCGAGCGCGGCGACCGAGAGCAGCACCGCCCCGAGGGTGGTCACCAGGGAGAACTTCTCCGGGTAGCGGAAGCTGCCGGCCAGCGGCACCAGCGAGTGCCACCAACGGAAGAAGGGGAGAAAGGGGCCGGCGGAGAGCGCCAGGGCGGCTAGCGTGACAACGGCGAGGACCAGCAGGCGCCGGGTCTGGGGACGCTGTGCCAGCGCCGGGAGCAGGAACGCGGGCCCGAGGAACAGGCTCTCGGACCAGGGCACCCCACCCGCGAAGTTCACCCACCGGCTGCCCCAGTAGCCGAACTCGGGGAACGGCATCCCGAAGGGCGCAGGCACCAGGAACTGGAGCCAGCGCACGGGGTGGAGCGCGAGCGTGCCGCTGGACTCCAGGCCGAGCCCGCCGCCGCGCTCGGTGCCGGAGAGGAAGGCCAGGGCCGGGACGAGCTGGACCGCGGCGAGGGCGGCGCCGAGTCCGAGCCCCGATGCGATCCACGCCAGGGCGCGCCCCGGCCGCTCGCCCGCGGCACCGAGGGCCAGGGCCATCACCGCGGCCTCGGCGAGGGTCTGGGGCTCGCCGTTCAGGCAGAGCAGGCAGACCATCGCGGAGCCCAGGGCGAGGCGGCGGGCACTGGGACCGTCGGCAAGGTGGAGCAGCGCCGCGACGACGCCGGGCAATAGCGCCGCCGCGAAGAAGTAGTTCGAGTTGGAGTGGAGGGCGAGCACGTACCCGCTGGTCGCGAAGCCGACGCCTGCGAGGGCCGCGAACCGGGGGCTGGCTCCGAGAACCCGCGAGAGCGCATGCGTCCCTGCCGCTGCGATGGGCGCATGGAGGAGCACGAAGGCGGTCGCAGCGCGCTCGGGCGTCATCGACAGGTAGAGCAACTGCGCCGGGTAGAAGACCGCCGCCTGCAGGTCGGCGAGGAAGGGGATGCCTCCTGCGAGGAGCGGGTTCCATTCGGGCAGCCTGCCCTGCGCCAGGGCCGAGGCTCCGTACGCGTGCAGCGGAATGGCGTGGATGAACAAGTCCTTGAAGAGCAGCACCTCGCCCCACAGGACCGGAACGAAGAGCAGGAGTGGCGCGGCAGCGAGGGCCCACGCCCAGCGGTCGATCCAGGGTGCGGAGCTGGGTCGGTCGGTCATTGCGGCGGAGAGTACCCGAACCTGGCACCGGGGCTCCCGAACCTGGCACCGCGCCTCGAACCTGGCACCGCGCCTCGAGCCTGGCACCAAGCCTCGAACCTGGCACCGGACCTCGAACCTGGCACCGGACCTCGAGCCTGGCACCGGGCCTCGAGCCTGGCACCGGGCCTCGAGCCTGGCACCGGGCCACCTGGCACCGCACCTCGAACCTGGCACCGGGACCTCGAACCTGGCACCAGGCCTCGAACCTGGCAC
>CAZAIE010001441.1:0-1949 GCA_964485035.1 uncultured Myxococcaceae bacterium
CGCTCGATCCGCGGTGGGTCGCGAACCAGGACGGCCAGGCCGCACTGTCCTGGCGCCCGCCCGACCCCGATGCGGACCCCGACGTCGTGTCGTTCCAGGTCTCGTACGGCCCGGCCTCGGGGGTGTACACCGGCCGCAACGCCGCCCAGGGGCTCTCGCCCTTCCGGGTCCCCGCCACAGCGCGCTCGCTGGAGTCGGTCACGCTCACCGGACTCACCAACCAGGCGACGACCTGGGTCACGGTCCACGCGGTGGACTGGGCAGGCAACGTCTCTGCCGCCCCCAGCAGCCCGGCGGAGGTGATGCTCCAGCCCAACGTCGTCTCCCCGGACCTGGTGGCGGAGGCCCCGCTCGCGTTCACCCATCCCCGGCGCCTCCTGGTGCAGGACGGGCGGCTCTACGCCTTCGGGACGCAGGCGACGGGACCGGACCGGCTGCAGGTCTTCGAGCTGGGCCGGCTGGGGTCTACGCGCCAGGTTGGGCCACCGCCGCTGGAGCTCGCGCGCCTTGAGTTCGCGGCCTCTTCCTGCCCGGCTCCGGCCGATCCCATCGGCTGTGGCGGCGACCTCGCGCTCGACGGCGCCTGGGCGTTCGTGGGCAGCGGCGGGACCGTCCACGTGCTCTTCCTGCTCGGCCCCGCGCCGGTCGAGGTCGCCCAGCTCGACCTCGGGCTGGGGACGGTCCACGAGCTGCTCGTGCGCGGCGACACGCTCTTCGGTACCGCCACGCGCGAGAGCCCCGCGGGCGCCTCGCTCTTCGCGCTGGACCTCGGCAAGCTCCGGGACGGCGACCCGGCGACGTTCCCGAGTCCCTCGGACCTGCTCGGCACCACCGACGCCGACCTCCGCTCGTGCGGCCTCGCATGGACCCGCGAGCGGCTGCTCCAGGCCGGCGGCGACGGCCAGAGCCTGGTGTTCGATCTCTCGGCCCTCTACGACGACGACCCGGCGACCACCTGGCCACCACCCTCGACGCGGGTGGTGGGGTTCGGGGGCCGCGCCCCGGTGGTGAGCGGGAACCTCGTCTACGCCACCCGCCCGACCTTCGGCGCCTGGGACCTCGGCGCGGCCTGGGCCAGCACGGGCGGGACCTGGACTCCGGCACGGAGCCTGGGCGTCACCGCCGAGGGGCCGTTCACCGTGAGCGGCCCCCAGGCCTTCCTCAACGCCGCCGCCGAGCCGGGGCTGCGCGCGCTGGACCTGGGCGACCCGGCCGCCATCGCCGAGTCGGCGACCTACCGCAGCGTCGCTGGCGCCTACGTCGGGGCGAACACGACCTGGGGGAACTACCTCTTCGCCGCGATGGAGGGCGGGAGCCTGCAGGTGCTGGCCCTCGCCAGCCCGGAGGCGCCCCGCGCGGTCGCGACGTCCCCGGCGCCTCCCGCGCGCTTCACGCACACCTCGAACGCCGGGCTGCTGGGGGTGCGCAACGCCGTGGCCGGCGGGTTCCTCCTCCACGCGAGCGGGCTGGTCTTCGACCTGCAGGCCGGTGCAACTCCGCCGCTGGCCGGTCCGTACGGCGCGGTCGCCTTCCAGGCCGCGCTCTTCGAGGAGACGCTGGTGCAGGCGGCGGGTTGCCGGCTGCGGGTGGTCGAGCTTGCGGAGGCCCTCGACCGCGACCCTGCGACGACGCTGGACCCGCTCGCGCCCGGCGGCGCGTTCTACGACCTCGAGCTGCCCGGAGCGTGGGCGACGGGCCTCGCCCGGCACGGCAGCGCGCTGGTGGTGGTGGAGCGGCGCGAGGACGGCACCTGGCTGGAGGTGCTGGATGCGACGCCGCTTCTGGACCGCTCCCGCGCCACGCGGCTCTCCCGGACGGTGCGCGGCGAGGTCCGGGTCACCACGGCGAAGGGCCTGGCGCACGTCTCGCTCGACGCCGGTCGGGCGCTGGTGGCCTTGAGCCCCGGCCCTGGAGGCGACGCCGCGAGCTCCGGCCTGTGGGTGGTGGAC
>CAZAIE010001442.1:0-1946 GCA_964485035.1 uncultured Myxococcaceae bacterium
GATGCGGATGGGTGCCCTGGGTATCCGGGTGAACGTTGGCGGCCGCCTCGGCGGGAGGGAAGGCCGGGTGGGCCGACATGTCCACGACCTTCGCCCAGAACGTCTCCACCACCTCCAGCGCCCCGCCGCCGGATGCCCCCACCGCGTCGAGGGCCTGGTACCCGGGGCCCTTGGTCACCGGGTTGAAGACCCCCAGCCGCTCCCCGTTGATCGCCGCGGACGCGAGCAGGGGGAGGGCCGCCCCGGCGAGGCACGCGGCGCCCAGCCGCAGCCGTCTCCCCGGGGAGAGGAGCACCAGGCCGGCCCCGACGCACGCGGCGAAGAGGACGTTCTGGTAGCGCACGCCCGCAGCCAGGCCACCGAGAAGCCCCGAGAGCGCCGCCCAGCCCGCCTCGCCGCCGGAACGGGCACGCGCGGCCGCCACGAAGGCGGCGGTGCAGAGCAGCACCGCCAACGAGTGGGGCCAGAGCCCCTGCGCGTACTCCCAGTTGAACGCTGCGCAGGTGAAGGCGGTGAGCGCGAGCCAGGGCGTCCAGCGGTCCTGCGCGATGCGCCGCACGTGGCCGAAGACCAGCGCCGCGGTCCCCAGGAAGGCGAGCACGTTGAGGAGCACCAGCCCCGGCCAGCCCAGGAGCGAGAACGGCAGCGCCAGGAAGGCCCACAGCGGAGGGACGTTCGAGGTGACCGGCGTCTGCCGGACCGTGCGAAAGCGGTCGGCTGGATCGAAGGAGAGCAGTTCCTGCGAAGGCGGAAGCCCCTCCGTCCCCGGGACCGTCAGCCTCCCCGCGCGGGCACCGAGGACGGTGACCAGGTAGTTGTCCTCGTCCTGTGTGAAGACGGCGTCCACCCGGGTGGCGAACAGCGCGGCCCCCAGCGCGCCGAGCAGCAGCGTCAGGACGAGCCGCTCCCGCGGCAGTTTTTCGGACATGGCGGGAGGGTCCCCAGCGTCCCCTCTCCTGTCAAGCCGCGAGCGCGACCGGGCGCGACCCGGGCTGCTAGGCTGCGGCCGGCATGCAGACCGCGCCCCCCGCATCGCTCCCCGTCCGGCCCTGGCTCCTGGTCCTCGTCCTTGCGGCCGGGATGCGCCTCTCGGTCCTCCACTCGCTCGCCGACGGCCCCTGCCTCGACCTGCACCGGTGGGACCAGAGCGACATGGCCTACTTCGACGCCTGGGCCAAGGCGATCGCCGGGGGAGACCTCGCCAGCCGCTCGGTGCGCCCCCCCCTCCACTCCTGGCTCCTGGCGATCGCCCAGGAGCACCTCCGGCAGCACCCGGAGGCGCGGGGGACGCCGCAGCCCGACTCCCAGGACCCGATCCTGGCCTCCTCGGCGCGGGTGCTCGACGGCTGGTTCGGCCAGGGCCGGTTCTACCAGGAGCCCCTCTACGCCTACCTCCTCGCGGCGGTCTACCGGGTCGCAGGCCCGCACCCCTTCCCGGTCTTGCTGCTCCAGGCCTTGCTCGGGGTCCTCAACTGCCTGCTGGTCTTCGCCCTGGGGAAGCGGGCCTTCGGCCCTGTCGTGGGCACCGTCGCCGGAGTGCTCGCGGCGCTCTACGCCCCCAGCGTCTACCTCGAAGCCGTGCTGGTCCGGGAGACGCTGCTGGTGACCGCGGGGCTGGGCCTGTGCCTGCTCGGCGCGGAGGCCTTCCAGAGGGACCGGCTCCCCTTCTACGCGGCGGTCGGGGCGGCGCTCGGCGCGGCGCTGCTGCTCAAGTCCCACTTCGCCCTGCTGGGGCTCGGCCTCGCCGCGGTTCCGCTCGTGCGGCGACGGGGTTGGGGACGGCTCGCCGGCCTTGCCGCCCTGGTCGGCGGCCTGGCGCTCGCACTCGCGCCCCTGGTCGCACGCAACCTCGCCGTCGACGCCCCGGCGCTGTCGCTCACCAGCGCCGGCGGACTGAACGCCGCGTGTGCCCTGGCGCGCCCGGACCGGTCCGCGATCGTCGAGAC
>CAZAIE010001443.1:0-1943 GCA_964485035.1 uncultured Myxococcaceae bacterium
ACTCGGGGGCGCTGTGGCTAGAGCCCGCGTCGAACCGCGCGGTGGCGCTAAACTTCGCGGGCGAGAACTCAGGCGACCCGGACGACCGCGCGATCGCGAATCCGATCTTTGCCGTACTGACCACGTTGGGGGTCAAGTTCGAGCCTGAACTGCATGTGGTGTATCGCTGGTATCATGGCGCATCTTCAGATCACTTCTATTGCAGTGACCCGGGCGGTGAATACGCACCCGTTGTGGGCTACACGTACGAAGGCGCGCCGTACTGCTTATTCGCAGCGGACGAATCCTCGGCGGTTCCGTTCTTCCGCTGGTACAACCCATCTTCAAACGACCACTTCTACACGACTGACCCATCGGGCGAGCTCGCGCCTCAGGTGGGCTACGTTTTCGAAGGAGTGTTGGGCCACATTCGGACCCTGCCCGCGACGGGGCTCGCGCAGCTTCACCGTTGGTACAACGGCCGTGACCACTTCTACACCACCCATCCGACCGGCGAGCTTGCACCGCAAATTGGATACACGTACGAAGGCGTCGCGGGCTGGGTCAAACCGCGCTGAGCGATAGTGTCGCGGGCTGAACGAGCGCCTGGTCCGCTGCCCTCTTCAGCGTGTCTTCCGTTCCCATGGAACACCCTTCCTTGCTTCGTTTGGTGTCCACCAGACCGGATCAAGCCCACCCGAGGTTTGGCAACTCGAGCGAATGCAGCCCCGCAACGCACCGCGGGCGGGACCCTCACTCGAGGATCCCGCCCGCGCTCTCTTGCCACTCTCACTGTCTTCTCTTCTCCTCCTCCCCGTGTTTGCCCTTGGCTACCCCTTGAGCTCCATCTCCGCGACCACCAGCTCGTGGTCCGAGCCATCCCGCTCGCCCAGCTCCGAGGCCCTTCGCTCCACCCAGGCGTGCGGGACCACCTCGGCCACGAACGGCGGCGCCAGGATGTAGTCGTACTGCATGAACCTCCGCTCCTCGCCCGCGGCTTTGTGCGAGGTCGTCCACCTCGCGCTCTTCGACGGCTGCCTCGCCGCCAGCAGGTTCACCAGGCCCAGGCACCCTCGTCCGAACCCCAGCAGCGGGGTCAGCGCCCGCGACTCCGGCACGTCGTTCAGGTCGCCGCACAGGAAGAACGGCTCGGCCGGCCCCAGGTGCTTGCGCACGATCTCCGCGATGCTCTCCGCCTCGAACCTGCGAATCCTCGCGGCCGTCTCCGCCGCCTGCGCACGCTCCTTCTCGTCCTTGATCCTCCAGTCCACCAGCTGCGACTTCAGGTGCACCACGCCCACCCAGAACATCAGCCGGCGGTCGGGCGACAGGATCTCCGCGAGCAGCAGGTCCCGCCGGAAGATGGGCTCCCCGGGCATCTCCGGGTGGCGCCAGCACTGGTAGCTGCGCACTTCGCCCACCGGGAACCGGCTCAGCAGCCCCACGTCGATGAGCCGCTGGTCGTTGCCCTCCACCAGCACCACCTCAGTGAACCGTCCCCGCAGGTGCTGCTCGTTGAACTCCCGCAGCGTGTCGCGGTCCTCCACCTCCTGCACCGCGACCACGTCCAGCTCCGCGCCCAGGATGCGCTTCCCCAGCTTCTCCCTCTCCTCCGGGGTCTTGGGACCGATCACCCCGCCGTTGAACCTGCGCGTCCACGTCTCCCCGTTCTTGTCCAGGTGCCAGCCTCGCCCGCGCTCGTCCTTGGCGAGCTCGCCCTTGTAGTTCCACCTCGAGAACAGGTTGTTCAGGTTGAAGCTGCCGATTCGCGTCTTCATGGCTCTCTCGCTTTCTCCTCTGGACCGTCCGTCCTCCCGCGCCTCGGGCAGGCGGCTCCCGTCTCGGGCCTGTGCGGCCTTGCATGGAACCGGGGGTCTGGCGGGGTGGTGAGGCGGCTCGCTCGCGGCGGCTCGGCCTCAGGCTGCGGCGGGGACGGACGTCCGGAGGTGGGGGCTTTTCAGGCG
>CAZAIE010001444.1:0-1943 GCA_964485035.1 uncultured Myxococcaceae bacterium
GTGGAGGTGGAGGCGGCTCCGGGCGCGCCAGCGTCCGCTCCACGACCTGGTTCCCCACCCGGGCGACGACCCGCACGAAGCGCGCCTCCTCCAGGGCCAGGCGCTGCACCTCGCCCCTCAGCATCCGCGGAAAGGTCACCTGGTGGTCGCTCGGGAGCGAGGCCTTGGCGCGCTGCAGGTGGACCACGACCTCCGCCAGATCCTGCTTCGCGGCGATCTCGATCATCGGGCTGTCGGCGCGGTCGATCTCCTGGAGGGTGAACGGCTCCGGGGCGGCGGCGAGCAGGAGGCCGAGCGTGGCTGCGAGCATGTCTTCCCCTTTGAGAGCCGGACCGAATCAATCAGAACACGCCGGGGACGAACCGCCAGCGGGTGCGCCGCATGTACTCGGTGTACGCAGGGTCCTGGGCGGCCAGGAACCGCTCCTCGAGCACCGCGCGGATCACGTAGCAGCCGGTGGAGAACACGAAGAGCGCCACCGTCTGCCAGGTGACGTGGCTCACCAGGAACCCGACCCGGAGCAGGATGTCGGTCGCGTACATGGGGTGGCGGATGACGCTGTAGAGGAACCGCGTCTCCACCTTGCGCAGCGCGATGAGGATGCCGAACGACCGCCCCAGGTTCAGCACCGTCGCCAGCCCCAGCACATTGGCCGCGACCACCAGGATCGAGGAGACGGTGTGCTCCAGCGGACCCCCGCTGGTGGGCGCGCCCACGAAGAACACCCCGGAGAAGAACGCCGCCAGCGCCACCGCCTGGTGCAGCAGGTTGCGGTTCACCACGCGGTGCGGCCGGCGCAGCAGGATGACCGCCAGCAACACCAGGTTCTGCACCACGAAGGACACCTCGACGTAGTCGAGCCGCCCCTCGAGCCAGACCTTGCGGAAGTCCACCGCCATGGCCACCGCGAAGAAGCCGAACAGCGCGAGGTTCAGGAAGCGCTGGCCGTACCGCTCCAGGAACTCGCGCACGGTCTGGGGAGGAGCCTCGGGCTCAGGCGCTGCAGGCGTCGGCTCGCTCATCTCGTCCCTCCCGGGTCCCAGACCCACAGTTCGCTCCGCGCATCCTCGAACGCCGGCGACCAGTCCGGGCTGCGCTGCAGCGCCGCGGCGAGCGGGGTCCCCGGCCGCGCCAGGATCCAGCGGGCTCCCTCGGCCTCCACCCGCACGAGGTCGCCCTGCTGCTCGATGGCCAGGTAGCGCGCGAACACACCGGAGCCGAGGTACGGCTCCAGCCGACCGTCCACGTAGGCGGGCACGTCGCGGAAGACGAGGTAGCCGCCCCAGTCGAAGTAGTGGAAGCCCCGCTCCCGCTCGAGCCCCAGCCTGCGCAGCGTGTCCACGGCCGCGACCGGCGCCGTCGCCCGCACGTCCGCCTCGATGCCCGCGAAGCGCAGCGCACCCATCCCGCCCAGGAGCAGCACCGCCACCGCCGCCACCGCAGCGTTGAGCCGCCGGGACGAGAGCCCGTCTGCCCGGACCAGCCCGGCGAGCTGCTCGGCCACGAGCGGCGCCGCGACCAGCGCGAAGGCCGAGTGCAGCCGCGCCGCGCGCAGGGCCCCGACGAAGAGCAGCGCCGCGAGCGCCAGGTCCCACAGCGGCAGCGGCCGCCGGCTCCGCCACGACGAGAGCGCCAGCGTCAGCCCCAGGGCCAGCAACAGCCAGGCGCTGGGGTCCGAGAACGGGACCGGGGCCCACTCGTTCACCGCCCCGAGCGGCGCGTTGCCGCCCACGAGCCGGAACGGACGGACCACCATCGAGAGCCCCACCGGGTTCGCGAACAACGCGGCGAGCGAGAGCCCGGTCCCCGCCAGGAGCCAGCGCCAGGCCCCTGGGGCGAGCGTCCGCGGCCCGAGACGCCCCAACCGCAGCGGCACGAAGGCGGAGGCCAGCGCCGCGCCAAGCGGCCCGAACCCCACTGGCCAGCTCCCGTGCGTGTTGATC
>CAZAIE010001445.1:0-1943 GCA_964485035.1 uncultured Myxococcaceae bacterium
GCCAAGGTGGAGTCGGTCAAGCACGCCCGCGACTTCCAGTCGACCAAGAACGGCTACCGCCCCGTCGGCGGCATCGACGGCTTCACCGTCTCCTCGGCCCCGACGCGGGTCACCCCCTTCAAGACCTGCATCCGCGTCGGCAGCCCCGACGGCGTCCCCGTCGTGCTCAAGACCTCCATCCGCTCCCCTGCCGGCACCGAGCTGCTCTCGAGCCGCGCCGAAGTGACCTTCGGAGGGGCTCCTGCCGCTGACGTGGTCATCGAATGGGATGGCTTCGAGGCGCAGGTGGGCGGCGAATATCGCGTGGTGGTCGCGCTCGACGGCAAGCCCGCCGGGGAATTCCCGCTCAAGCTCACGGTGACCAGCCAGAAGCCTTGACGGTCTCCATCAGCCCCCCCAGGTCAGAGCTTGCAGGCCTGCGATGCCCTGGGGCATAGTTCGCCCATCGAACAAACGCGACCCGCCGAGGCCGGCGGCGTCTCGGAGTCGAGTAGTTCTGACCCCGAAGGTCAGTCGAGGAAGCGCCGGGATCCGCGAGGGTCCCGGCGCTTCGTTTTCCGGTTTCGTTTCGAGACCTTACCCCGCCTGCGCGGCGAGCCCGAAGTCCACGAAGCTGCACTTGCGGCCGTCGAAGTCCCAGCGGCACTGTGCCCCGTCGTCGCCCTCGAGCACGATGTAGGAATCGGCGACCACGAAGGGAGCGAGCGAGGGCAGCACGGCGTTGAACTCGGCCGAGAACAGCGGGCCTGCAAAGTCGATGTCGTCGATGCCGCCGTCCCGGCCGCGATGGACCGCCCAGCCGGTGTCCGTGAGCGCCTCTTCCAGCTCGGCGGCGCTCTCGTAGCCCAGCTTGAGGAGGAGCTTCGGCTCGTCCTCGTGCGCGATGGCAAAGCTGGCGTCGACCACTCGGGCCGTCGTCCCGGCGCCCCGCATCGGCTAGCCGACCTCGAGCGGCGAGTCCTCGTCGAGGACGAAGCTCGAGCGCAGGATGATGCGGCGCCCGGAGATCTCCAGGAAGCCGCGGCGCTGGAACTCGCTGAGCGCCCGCGAGACGGTCTCGCGAGACGTCCCGATCATCGAGGCGATCTCCTGCTGCGTGGGGCGCTGGCGGATGACCACCGAGCCGGCCGACTGCTCGCCATCGGTCTTGGCCAGCTCCCTGAGGAAGCGCGCGACCCGCCCGTAGACGTCGAGGAGCGCAAGGTTCCCGATGATGGCGTCGGCGCGGCGCAGGCGGCGGCTCAGCTCCGCGAGGACGTTCAAGGCCACTTGCGGGTGCTGGGCCAGGTAGTCGGAGAAGGCGCGGCGCTCGAGCACCAGCAGCGTGGAGGGCTCGACGGCGATGACGTTGGCGCTGCGCGGCTGGTTGTCGAGCAGGCTCATCTCCCCGAAGAAGTCCCCGGGCTTGAACACCGAGAGGATCACCTCGCGGCCGGACTTGCCGTAGAGCACCACCTTCACCTTGCCGTCGCTCACCACGAACAGCGCGTCGCCCCGGTCCTCCTGGCTGACGATGACGCTGTCGCGGGGGAAGGGGCGCTCCACCACCAGCCGCTCCAGGCTGGCGAGCGTCGGCTCGTCGAGCCCTGCGAAGATGGAGACGTGCTTGAGCAGCTCGCGGTGCCGCATTCGACCTCCGGTGTCCCCGCTCCCCGAAAGGGCCCTCCCAGGAGCGAAGCGAGTGGATGCTAGGGGGCGGCTCCCCGCGGGTCAAGCCGGGGCCGGGCGCGGTTGACACCACTTTCGCGGCGACCTATCTAGGGCCGCCATGAAGCTCACGGTGAACGGCGAGACGCACGAGGTGGAGCCCGGGCTGACGGTGGCGGGGCTCTTGGCCGCGCTGCAGGTCGCGGCCCCGCGCGTCGCGGTCGAGCTGAACCGGACGCTGGTCCCCCGGGCACGGCACGCCGAGCAGCCGCTGGCCGAGGGTGACCAGGTCGAGA
>CAZAIE010001446.1:0-1939 GCA_964485035.1 uncultured Myxococcaceae bacterium
GTCCGTCCCGTGCGCTAGCCTGGGCACCCCTGGCTCCCTGCCCCGGAGAGAGTGCCACACGTGACCATCGCCGTCGTCGCCGAGAAGCCCGCCGTCGCCCGGGACATCGCTGCCATCCTGGGGGCGTCCCGCCGCACCGAAGCCGCGTTGGAGGGCGGAGGCTACGTCGTCACCTGGGCCATCGGGCACCTGGTGGGGCTGGGCGAGCCCCACGACCTCGACCCTTCCTGGAAGTCCTGGCGCCTCGACCTGCTCCCCATGCTTCCGCAGCGCTGGTCGCTGAAGGTCCTGGAGGGCACCCGGGACCACTTCGCCCGGGTCCAGGCCGTGCTCGCCCGCGCCGACGTCGAGCAGGTGGTGTGCGCCACCGACGCCGGGCGCGAGGGTGAGCTCATCTTCCGCTACCTCTACCGGCAGGCCGGGTGCCGCAAGCCCGTCCGCCGCCTGTGGATCTCCTCGCTCACCCCCGACGCCATCCGCGCCGGGTTCTCGGCGCTGCGTCCGGGGCGCGACTTCGACCCGCTTGCCGCGGCCGCCGAGGGCCGGTCCCAGGCCGACTGGCTGGTGGGGATGAACCTCTCGCGGTTCTACACGCTGCGCCACGGCCCGGACCTGCTCTCGGTGGGCCGGGTGCAGACCCCGACGCTGGCGCTGCTCGCCGAGCGGGAGCAGGCCATCCGGGCGTTCGTCCCCGAGAAGTACTGCGAGGTCCTGGCCACCTTCGGCCAGGGAGAGCAGGGGTACACCGGCGTCTGGTTCGACCCGGCGCGGGTCAAGGCGGAGGGGGAGCAGCGGCTCGCCCAGCGCCTGCCCGAGGACGGCGCCGAGGCCGAGGCCATTCGCGCCCGCTGCCTGGGCAAGCCCTCGGTCGTCGCCTCTCTCGACGGCACCGACCGCAGCCTCCCGCCCCCGCTGCTGTACGACCTCACCGAGCTGCAGCGCCACGCCAACCGCCTCTACGGCCTCACGGCCAAGGCGACCCTGGAGGTCGCGCAGTCGCTCTACGAGAAGCACAAGCTGCTCAGCTACCCCCGCACCGACAGCCGCCACCTCTCGCAGTCGGTCGCGGCGACGCTGGGGCCGGTGGTGTCGGCCATCGCCCCCGCCTATGGCACCGCCGTCGCCGCCGGCACCGGGAAGCAGCCGCTCGGCCGCCGCTATGTCGACGACGCCAAGGTCTCCGACCACCACGCGGTGATCCCGACCGGCGTCTCGCGCGAGGGCAAGACCCTGACCCGGGACGAGGAGCGGGTCTACGACCTCGTCTGCCGCCGGCTGCTCATGGCCTGGCACGCGGACCACAAGACCCGCGTGACCCGCGTGGTGACCCTGGTCGACGACGACCACTTCCGGTCCACCGGGACGGTGGTGACCCAGCTCGGTTGGAAGGCGCTGGACCCGGTGCCGCAGCGCGAGCCGCGGCGTGGCAAGGGGGGCGAGGCCGAGCGCGAGGAGGACCGGGCGCTGCCCGCGGGTCTCGCCGTGGGCCAGACCCGCCCGACCACCAAGGTGGAGGTGGAGCACAAGCAGACCCAGCCGCCGCGGCGCTACACCGACGCGACGCTGCTCACCGCCATGGAGTCCGCGGGCAAGACGCTCGACGACGCGGAGCTCGAGGAGGCGATGCGGGAGCGGGGCCTGGGCACTCCGGCCACGCGCGCCGCCATCCTCGAGACGCTGCTGCAGCGCGAGTACGTGGTGCGGGTGGGCAAGGCCCTGCAGGTGACCGAGCGCGGGCTGGGCCTCATCGCGCTGGTGGACGAGCGGGTGAAGAGCCCCTCGCTCACCGGCGAGTGGGAGCGGGCCCTGAAGCGCCTCGAGCGCGGCGAGGGGACGCTCGCGGGCTTCATGGAGGACATCGAGCGCTTCGTGGTGGACGTCATCGGCCGGGGCCGGCAGGCAACTCCAGCGCCCCTGGCGCCGCGCGCCCAGCCCACCC
>CAZAIE010001447.1:0-1934 GCA_964485035.1 uncultured Myxococcaceae bacterium
GCGGCTCCGCCGCTCGATGGTCGGCACGAGCACTTCGGTTGCGGCGGAGCCGCGCCGGAATGAACGAAGGCCCGCGCCCCTGGCGGAGCGCGGGCCTCCTGGACCTTCAACCGAGCCCGACTACTTCTTGAGCTCCTCGTCGACGATGGCCTTGATCTTGTCGAAGTCCGCGCCGACCACCAACTGGCCGTTGATGACGAACGTGGGGGTGCCGGAGACGCCTGCCGACGAGCCCTGTTCCATGTCCGCCTTCACCTGGTCCTTGTACTTGCCGGAGTCCAGCGCAGCCTTGAACTTGTTCATGTCCAGGCCCAGCTCCTGCGCGAACTTCTCCAGGTTCGGCCGGTCCAGCGACTGCTGGTTGGCGAACATCTTGTCGTGCATCTGCCAGAACTTGCCCTGCTCGTGGGCGGCCATCGAGGCCTCCGCCGCGATCTGGGCGTTGTTGTGGAAGGGCAGGGGGTAGTGCTTGAAGTAGACGGCCACCTTGTCGCCGAAGGTCTCCTCGATTCGCTTCAACGGCTCCATCGCCCGGCTGCAGAACGGGCACTGGAACTCGGAGAACTCGAAGATCTTCACCTTCGCGTTCTTGCCGCCCTTGAACGGAGAGTTGCCGGTCTTGATCTCGACCTTGGGGGGAGGCGGGGGAGCCATGCTGGTCAGCTTCTCGTAGACGTCGGCGAGCTTGGTGCCGCCCTTGATGAGCTCGTCGGCCCGCGAAAGCTCCTGGTCGATGACGCGCTTGAACTCGGGGTAGGGCTGGGCGCCCTCGACCTTGCGGCCGTTGATGAAGAAGGTGGGGGTGCCGCCGGCGCCGAAATTGGTGCCCTCGTCGGAGTCCTTCTTGATCTGGTCGGCGATCTTCGGATCATTCAGGTCGGCCTTGAACTTCGCCATGTCCAGCTTCAGCTCCTGCGCCCACGCCTCGAAGTTGGCGTCGGTGAGGCCCTGCTGGTTGGCAAACATCTTGTCGTGCATCTCCCAGAACTTGCCCTGGCGGTTCGCTGCCATCGCGGCCTTGGCGGCCGGCATCGCGCGGTCGTGGAAGCCGAGCGGCTGGTGGCGGAAGACGATCTTCACGTCGTTCGGGTAGTTCTTCGCCACCTCGGTCATCGAGTTGGCGCCGCGCGAGCAGAACGGGCACTGGAAGTCGGACCACTCGACGATGGTGACCTTGGCGACCTTCGGGCCCTTGAAGGGCGAGTAGTCGGGGACGTTCACCTTCTGCACCGCTGCCTCGGGGGGCGGGCGGCGCTGCTCGGGCGCGGCCGGCGCCGCGGGCCCGGCGATCATCACCGGGGCGGTGGCCGCGGTCTTCATGATCTCCTCATACAGAGAGGCGGCAGGCGTTCCCTTGGCGAGCATCGCCTCGGCCTTCTTCATCTCCTCGTCGATCACCTTCTTGAACATCTCGATGGGCTGGGCGCCCACGACCTTGCGGCCGTTGATGAAGAACGACGGGGTGCCGCCGGCGCCGAGGCTCTGCAGGAGCTTCTGCTCAGCGTCGATCTGGTCCTTGAACTTCTGCTGGTCGAGGGCTGCCTTGAACTTGGCCATGTCCAAGCCGAGCTCCTGGGCGAACTTCTCCAGGTTCTCGCGCTCCAGCGCCTTGTTGTTTGCGAAGAGCTTCTCGTTCATCTCCCAGACCTTGCCCTGCTCGTGCGCGGCAAGGACCGCCTCTGCGGCCATGTGGGCGTTCTTGTGGAACGGGAGCGGGTTCTGCTTCAGGACGACGCGCAGGTCCTTCTCGCCGTAGGTCTTCTTCAGGTCCTGCAGCGTGGCGTTCGCGCGCGAGCAGAAGGGGCACTCGAAGTCGGTGCCCTCGACGATGGTGACCTTGGCCGTCGGGGAGCCCCAGACCGGGCTGTTGCCGACGGGGATCTTGTAGACGGCGTTGGTGTCCTCGACGGTGCCGGCGCCGCGCTCTGCGGGAC
>CAZAIE010001448.1:0-1933 GCA_964485035.1 uncultured Myxococcaceae bacterium
CTTCTTGCCCTCGGGCTTGCCCTGCGCCTGGCTCAGGAGCGACCAGCCGATGAGCTTGTAGAGGACGCGGGCGCCGACGTTGGCGTCCCACTCGTCGTCCGGGCCCGGGGAGACCTCGTTGAGGTCGAACCCGACGATGCGGCGGCCGGAGTCCACGATGGCGCCCAGGAGCGTGTTCGCCTCGTTGAAGGACAGCCCGCCGGGGACCGGGGTGCCGGTGTGCGGGCAGAGCGTCGGGTCGAGGGCGTCGATGTCGAAGGAGACGTACACGTCGCTGGGGAGGTCCCGGATGATGTACGTGCAGAGCTGCTGGAAGGACACGCCATGCAGCCGGGCGGCGGCGAGGTGCGTGTCGAAGTGGGTGATGACCTTGCCCGCAGACTCGGTGATGACCTCGAACTCCTGCTCGCAGAAGTCGCGGATGCCCACCTGCACCAGCCGCTTGATCGGCAGGTCGCGCAGCACGTTGAACATCACCGACGCGTGGGACCAGGCGAAGCCCTCGAAGGCGTTGCGCAGGTCGGCGTGGGCGTCGAAGTGCAACACGCCCATGCCGGGGTACGCCTCGGCGTGGGCGCGGATGGCGCCGTAGGGCGTGGCGTGGTCGCCACCGAGGGTGGCGACGAGCTTGCCCTGGCCGATGAGCCGCGCGGTGTTGTCGTAGACGAAGGCGTTCACCTGCTCGCAGATCGCGTCGACCTTCTCGAGCGCCTTGCGCAGCTTGGGGCTGCCCGCGCCGCCCGCGTCGATGACGGGCTGGGCGAGGGCACCCGCCTCGCGGTTCCACTTCGCCAGCGCCTGGGCGACCGCGCGCGGGTGCTCGACCAGCGCGATGCCCTGCTCGTAGGGCTTGCCGGTCTCGACGTCGAAGAGATCGACCTGGCGGCTGGCCTCGACGATCGCCGCGGGGCCGAGCGCGGCGCCCTTGCGATAGGAGGTCGTCGCGTCGAACGGCACCGGGAGCACGGCGACGCGGGCCTCCTCGACGGAGTGGGGGAGGCCGAAGATTCCGGAACCGGGCTGGGCGGCGGCGTTGGGGTCGAAGGTCATGGCGGCGCACTTAGCACAACGGCCGGCCGGGCGCAGCGGCGGCGACATCCCGCGGGCCGCCAGACGGGCCCACGCGAGGAGCGGAGCACCTGATTTGCACGGTGGAGCCCAGGCCGGGGCGGCTCGAGACGGCCTACTCGCAGGCGATGGGGCCCCCATCAACTCCCAGCCGCGTCACCGAATGCTCTGGTGTCAGGAGCAGGGCTCTCCTGTCGTTGGCGGGAACGTCGATCGTCACGGCGCAGCCAGGGCCATCGGGTCGCGTGAAGGTGAGCCGAGTTCTTCCAGCGGGAACCTCGAGCAGCCGTGGGGAACCGCGGCTCAACTCGTACCTTGAACCGCCAACGAGGAGAGCGACCTTGCTGGCAGATTTCGAGGTGACGACCAGACTCCCCACCCGCGCTGGAGCAGGCGTCGGACTCACCTTCGGCACAGGTTTGGTGACGACGACGGGCGTAGGAGCCACGGCAGCACGGGAAGGCTCCTTTCCCTTGGTCTTTCCTGCCTGGTACATGCTCGGTGCCATGGGCTCGTCATCGAGCGCCGGCTCATCGATGGTGGGGTCCTTGGGAGCCTCTGTGGGGGGCGCGGGCTCCTTCGTGCCAAGGTCCAGCGGCGCGCTCGGGATCACGATCGGAGCGGGCTTCGACGATCCGCTCGCCAGCAGCAGTCCCGCGGCGAGCAGGACGAGCACCCCGATGGCTGCACTTGCTGCAATCCAGATCTTCTTGGAGCCTCCAGGGGCAGCGCTCTCGGCGCGGCCGGCCCGGGGTTGGTCTGCCAACGGGGCCAGCGCGCGGCCTGGCGATGGCGCCGAGGGCGCGAGACTCGCTGTCGGCTTCGAAGGCGGGGCGGTCGAGGGACCTCGAGCGCGGGGCAGGGA
>CAZAIE010001449.1:0-1932 GCA_964485035.1 uncultured Myxococcaceae bacterium
GCGCGGCGCTCGACGTGGAGCGAACGCTGCTGGCCATCGACGACCGGCCGCTGGCGCCGTACCTGCGAGTCGAGGCGGCCGGCGAGACGCGCCCGGGGGGCGTGCCCGTCCGCTTCACCGGCGAGATCGGCCTGAGGCTGGCGGCCCCGCTCTAGGTCTTCAAGGGTCGAGATCTCTACCGTGGTGCGCCAGGCGGACGACTGACGGATGGAGTGGCTGGACCCCCGAGCCCGAGGCGCTTTCGGCTAGAAAGGGAGCGTCCATCTCCCGGGGGCCCGGTGGCCCCGAAGTGCAGAGGGTAGGAGCGCCATGACCACGCGCTTCAGGCGCACGCGAACCGACGGGGAGACGCTCTTCGAGCTGACGCTCGACGGCGGCCGAGTGCGCCTGGTGGCGACCCGGCAGCCCGACGGCCCCGGAGATGCCCGGGTCGACGCGAGCGGCGAGGAGTTCCTGCGCTCACGGGAGCACTGGTCCGCCGTCGCGGCCGCACTGGGGCCGGAGACGCTCGACGCGCTCGTGGCGGCCCTCTCGACCCCGGCGCCTTCCACCGCGACTTCCGCTCCGGCGCCGGGCCTGCGACGAGGCGGCCGTCTCGCAACGGCCGCAACGGTCCTGTTCGCCGCGGCCGGTGTCGTCGCCCTGCTCGGCCTCACGTGGCGCGGCTTCCAGCTCACGCTCGACGCCGTCCCGCGACTCCGCTCCGAGTGGAGCCTGCGCGACCGCGGCGTTCCGGTCCGCGGCCGTGTCATGGGTACGAGCAACCTGGGGCTTCTCGCCCGAGGCGGCACCGGAAAGGGCAATACCTCCACGCTACGGCAGTACGTCGGCACACTCTCCTTCAGGTGGGAGCAGGATGGCCGCACCTACGAGGCGACCGAGGAGATCGTGGAGACCGACCTCGGGAACGGAGATGGGGCGCTCCGAGCGAGGCTGGCGACGTTCTCCGAAGGTGGGGAGGTCGCCCTGCTCTGTGCGCCGGACGCCTCGGGCCTCTGTCACCTGGACGAGGGTTCGAAGCCGGCGTCGGAGCCCCTGGCGCTCGCGGCAAGCGAGGCGTTGCTCGGAGTCGCCATGATGACGCTCGTGCCCTGCCTCGCGGCTTGGGCTCTCCTGCGTCGGCGAGGATAGCGGCGCCTCGCTGCGGGCCGGCAACCGAGCGGAGGCCGAAGCGCGCAGTGACGGGAGCGGACTACTACACGTCCAGCTTGCGCAAGAACTCCGCGGCCTCCTCGGGCGGGGTGGGGTTGATGTAGAAGCCCGAACCCTCTTCGAAGCCCGCCACCTTGGTCAGCGTGGGGACGATCTCGAAGTGCCAGTGGTAGTGCGGCAGCCCGCGCTCGGTGAGCGGCGCGGTGTGGAGGATGAAGTTGTAGGGCGGCTTCTCCAGCGCGGCGTCCAGCTTGCGCAGCGTGGTGCGCAGCGCGTTGGCGAGGCCGCGGAACTCGGACTTCTGGCAGTCCTCGTAGTTGGAGAGGTGGTTCTTGGGGAGGATCCACGTCTCGAACGGGCTGCGAGGCGCCCAGGGCGCCACCACCAGCATCTCCTCGTTCTCGTAGACCACGCGCATGTGGTCCTTCTTCTCCTGCCGCACGATGTCGCAGAAGATGCAGCGCTCCTTGGCCTCGAAGTGCCGCTTCGCTCCGTCCAGCTCGTCCTTCACCCGCCGCGGGATGATGGGCAGCGCGATGAGCTGGCTGTGCGTGTGCTCGAGCGACGCGCCCGCCGCCTCGCCGTGGTTCTTGAAGATGAGCACGTAGCGGAAGCGGGTGTCCTTGCGCAGGTCCACGATGCGGTCCCGGTAGGCCCAGAGCACGTCCTCCACCGCCTTCTCGTCCAGGTCGGCGAGCGAGTGCTGGTGGCTGGGGCTCTCGATGATCACCTCGTGGGCGCCCACGCCGCTCATCTTGTCGTAGATGCCCTCGCCCTCCC
>CAZAIE010001450.1:0-1926 GCA_964485035.1 uncultured Myxococcaceae bacterium
GTCGCCGCCGGTGCGGGGGAGGCCAAGGCCTCAGCTTCGCTTCTTGTTTCGCTCATTGAGCTTCGCCTTGCCCAGGCGGATGACCTGGACCAACCAGCGGTGCGAGGGGCAGATGTAGCTGCAGGTGCCGCACTCCATGCAGTCGCGCAGGTGCAGCGCCTCCGCCTTGTCGAGGTCGCCCAGGTCCACCAGGCGCGCGAGCTCGGCGGGCTGGAGACAGAGCGGGCACGCGGAGACGCAGCGGCTGCAGCGGATGCAGGGGTACGGCTCGAGGTCGGGGACCTCGTCCTTGGCGAGGAAGACGAAGCCCGAGGTGGCCTTCACCACCGGCACCTCCAGCTCCGCCATCGCCACGCCCATCATCGGGCCGCCCATCACCACCTTGGTGGGCGCGTCCTTCAGGCCTCCCGCTGCCTCCACGACCTGGGAGACCAGCGTGCCCAGCCGCACCCGGTAGTTGCCGGGCTGCTTCACCATCGACCCGGTGAGGGTGATGACCCGCTCGTAGACCGGCAGGCCCTCCTTCACCGCGCGGGCGACCGCCACCGCGGTGGAGACGTTCTGGACCACGCAGCCCACGTCCATGGGCAGGCCGGGCGGGGGCGGGACCTCGCGGCCGGTGAGGGCCTTGATGAGCTGCTTCTCGCCGCCCTGCGGGTACTTCACCGGCACCACCACGACCTGGATCTCGGGGTCGACCGCGCAGGCCCGGGTGAGCGCCTCGGCGGCGTCGGGCTTGTTGCTCTCGATGCCCACCAGCGCCTTGTGCACGCCCAGGATGCGCTTGAGGATGCGCACGCCGTCCACCACGGACGCGGTCTCCTCGAGCATCGCCCGGTGGTCGCAGGTGAGGTAGGGCTCGCACTCCGCGGCGTTGATGAGCAGCGTGTCGATGGGCTTGTTCTTCGGAGGCGAGAGCTTCACGTGGGCCGGGAAGCCCGCGCCGCCCGCGCCGACGATGCCCGCGGCCTGGACGAACGCCTTGAGGCGCTCAGGGTCGGCGTTGAGGAAGTCGGCGATGGGCTCGGGGATGCGCCAGGGCGGCGGGGCGCCGTCGCCGGACACCGCCTCGAGGGTGATCGACTCGCACTCGAAGCCGGCGGGGTGGCGATGTGGCCCGACGGCGGTGACCTTGCCGGCGATGGACGCGTGGATGGCCGCCGAGACCACGCCACCGGGTTCGGCGACGGGCTGCCCCTCGGCGACGACGTCGCCCACCTTCACCATCGGCTTGGCCGGGGCCCCCGCGTGCTGGCGCAGCGGAAGGACCACGCGTGAGGGCACCGGAAGAGCCCGCGTGGGGAGCGAACAGGTGAGGTCCTTGTGCTCGTCTGGATGGACCCCACCACGAAAGGTACGCCGCATCGAACGCCTCACAGGTGCGCCCTGGGGAGGGCCTACCAGCCGGCAACCGGCACGGAAGAGTGTTGCTTATCCAGCGTTCGTCCGAGCGGGTCAAGGACTTCCACCGGCCGCCCTGGAGGCCACGACACCTGGAAATCGTGCAATTTCGGACGGATGGACCCGATGCCCCGAGTCGTGAAGAGTGCAGCCGAGGCTGCCTCCAACTCGTGAGCGACGGTGGATTCGAGGCAATCCAGCCGCAATGACCAGTCATTTGGGCCGACTTCCGACCTCCGCTGCGCTCTGCGAAGGCCTGTGGATTCGGTCACGGCCTCCACTCGTGACACACGGAACGAATCTGCTCGACGAGCAGAAGGGCTTCGCAACCTAGGGGTAGCGGGGCCGGCTGAGCCGGAACCAAAGAGCAGCAGATCTTCGAGCGCAAGCAGGTCAGTCCCAGACCCGATCCGAAGGTCCCAACCCGGGTTACGTGGCCGCGAGCTCGGGGCGTGAAATCGAGGAGAGCCCCGCGCGGCCACTCCGATTTTTGGCCAGTGTAGGGATACCGCAGGGTGCCCAGAC
>CAZAIE010001451.1:0-1926 GCA_964485035.1 uncultured Myxococcaceae bacterium
GGTCGCGCGGGGCGAGGCGGGGCCGTGGGGGATGGGCCGGGCCTGCCGCCAGCGGCTAGGCCGAGAGCCCACCTTCGTCGTCCGGGTGCTCCACGGCCTCGCCTTCGTGGTGGTGCTGGTCAACGTCGGAAGCGGCATCGCCATGGGGCTCTACCTCGCCCGGGCGCTGCTGGCGCTGGACGTGAGCTTCCTCTCGCAGTTCGCCTCGCCGAAGAACCCCGAGTACCTGCTCTTCCTGGTCGCGGCGTCGATGGTGCTGCTCGAGCCAGTGAAGGCGGCGCTGGGGCTCCTGCTGCTGGTCGACGCCCGGGTCCGAGCCGAGGGCCTGGACCTGCGCGCGGCGGTGGACCGGCTGGCCGCGAGGCGCGCAGCGCGGGGCGGCCCTGCCGCGGCCGCGCTCCTGGCTGGGTTGCTGGTGCTGGGAGCGCCCGTGGCCGCCTCGGCGGGCGATCCCCAGGTCGAGGCGGATCTCTTCGAGCTGCTCGAGGAGGCTGGACTCTCGGACGACGCCGCGGCGTTGCAGGGAGTCGAGGCCGCGAGGGGGCTCGAGGGGCCGGACGCAGTCGCCCTGCGCCACTTCGTGGACCGGCTGCGCCAGGCCTGGGACGCCGGGGAGTCCTCGGCGGTGGTCAAGGCGCGCCTGCGCGAGGGGCTGGAGCAGATCCAAGCGACGCGGGGGGACGCTCCGGCGCTCGACCCGCAGGCCACCGCCCGGCAGATCCTCTCGCAGCCCGAGTTCGAGGCCCCGGCCGAGAAGGCCGCCCCGGAGAAGGAGGAGAAGGAGGAAGACGGCTGGCTGATGCGGCTGCTCAAGTGGCTCTTCGAGCGCGACCCCAAGCCCGAGCGCACGTCCTCGTTCGACTGGAACCTGGGGGGGCTCGGCGCCGGGGTCTTCCGCATCCTCACCTTCGTCCTGCTCGGCGTAGTCCTGGCGCTGGTGGCCTTCTTCGTGGGCCGGGCGCTCCTGCGCCGCCGCGAGGGGCAGGACGAGGAGGAGGAAGGCGCCGCTGCTGCGGGCGGTGCGGCGGCGGGCCCGGCCCAGGAGTCGGCGCTCGACAAGGCCCCCCGCGGCTGGTGGAGCGACGCCGACGCCCTGGCCGCCCGCGGCGAGTTCCGCGCGGCGATGCGGGCGCTCTACCTCGCGGTCCTCTCCGCCCTGCACCGGCGCGGGGCCATCGAGTACGACCCCACGCGCAGCAACTGGGACTACGTCCGGACCTTCCGTGGCGGTGGGGAGGAGCTGCCGACGTTCCGCGACCTGACGCGTCGCTTCGACTTCGCCTGGTACGGCCGCCTGGGGGCGGACGCCCAGGGCTACGGCGCCGCGCGCGGGCTCGCCGCGCCGTTCCTGCAGCGGGAGGGCGACGCCGATGCGTGACCGCTTCCCGCTGCTGGTCGCCGCGGCCATCGCCTTCCTTGTCGGGGTGGGGTGGCTCTTCTCCGAGGCGGGGCGCCGGGGCACCTTCGCCGAGCCGATGTCCGCCTATCGGTCGGCCCCCGACGGCGCCCGTGCGCTCTACCTCCTGGGCCAGCGGCTGGGGCTGCCGGTCGAGCGCCGGCACATGGACCTGAACGAGCTGTCCACCGGCAAGACCGGCGCCCTGCTGCTCATGGGCGTGCCGCGCCTACCCAAGGACGAGGTGGACAAGCTGCAGGCCTTCGTCACCGACGGCGGAGCGCTGCTCCTGCTGCTGGGGCCGGAGAAGCAGGAGCGGGGGCTCTTCGGGGAGCTGCTGAAGGGCGAGCAGTCGGTCCTCTCGGCGTTCTCGGTCACGGTCACCGAGTGCGACACCCCGCTCCTCGAGCGGGCGCTGGAGGTCGGCGTCCCCAGCCCCTTCACCCGCGGGGTGGAGGCGCCGCTGGCGCGGGTCGCCGGCTACGTCACGCGCACCGGCTCCGAGCCGATGCTCCCGCTGCTGCTCGACC
>CAZAIE010001452.1:0-1925 GCA_964485035.1 uncultured Myxococcaceae bacterium
GCATCAGCACGTACCGACAGCGGATTTCCGCATCCCGGGATCTGCCGAAGAGCGCCAATATCTCTCCTACGCGCCCGACGACTCGAAGGTCACCAGCGACTCCCGCCCCTTCTTCGCCGCCGTCGGATGTGGCTACTGGAACGCAGCCCAGGCAATCGCCCAGCTCAGCCGCATGACGTGGAATCCACCTTACGAATACGAAGAAGACTTTCTCTACGTCCAGTTCCTGATGAAACACCTCTTCCTCGGCGCCCCGGACGTCGAGTGCCAGCAAATCATCGACCGCCACGAGCAGGCCGCCGAGGGAGCAGAGCAGGCGCGTCGCGACGTCTGCACCGCGCTCCTCTCGTCGGACGCCGCCCTCTTCGACGATGCCCTGCGGCGCCTCTTGGAGGACCGAAGGGAGAAGGTCGAGGCAATGATCCGCCGAGACGCCATCCCAGAGGAGCACTGGTCCTGGCTGCGCTACTTCTCCGTGGAGGGGTGGGCACTCCTCAAGCTCGCCGAGCGCAAGGGCATGAAGACCGACCCGGACTTCCTGCACGTCCCAAAGTCGATTCGCCGTGGAGCACCCTTCGCCTACGACCGCCAGGCTTGGCGCACCTTCGACTTCAGTCCGAGTGCGGTTTGGAACTAGTCTTCCGTCTGGCTTCCGGAACCCAGTCCGGAACCCAGTTGCGGTGAAGAAACAACTCCCGGCAATCCGCTCCTCGAGTGAGTGAAGCAGGGGCTTCCACACTGAGACGCCGACTCGCCCGGGTCCCGGAGTGTCAGATGAGAGTGTCTCTTCTTCATCGAAGCGAGTGCCTCAGTCTCTGGAGAAACGGGAACCGGACTCACTCGAGCCGCAGCCCGACCCTATTGCGGCTCCGTACCGAAGCGGAAGCCGAGTTCTTGTTGCGGCCCTATCTGGGTGATTGGTTCAATCGACAGCAACTGCGCGCGTTCCTCCGGGACGACCTCCAACTCGAGGCCTGGCGCCTCGACGACGTGCCTCTCGTGGGCGTACTGGCAAGACTGCTGGTACGACGTGAAGTGCTGGCAGCGGTCGAAGACCACCGCCTCGCGCTGCCTCCCCCACTCGAAAAAGCGGTGGCTCCTCCCCCGCCAGTCCACGAAGCAACCACGACATGGATCGAAATTCAGCTGGTCTGGGACCACGATGGGGAAGGGGTCGGGCAGTTGGAATTCGTATTGGAGAAGCCCGACGATGAGCGGACCACTGTGACGACCAATGGCCAGGGGCTCATCCGCCTCGAAGGGCTGAAGCGCGGAGCGTGCTTGCTGGAGGCTGAATTGAAGTGCGCGGAGGCCGCCAGTTCCGCGTATCTGGCCGGATGGGGAGACCGCCCGAGCGATGAGGCCCCCATCGACGAGACCGAGAAGACCAAGATCAAGCACTTGGTGGCGGTCGAGAGCCGCCGCGTGCGTCCCGGAGAGACGCTCGAGCGCATCGCAGACGAAGCCGGTCTGAGTTGGCAGGCACTGTCAAAGTTCAATTGGGGAACCGACGAGCCGAAGGCAGTGGCTCGAGGGCTGGCTGACCGGGTCGGAACACAAAGGAGGGAGAAGCCAGCGGACGTGGTCTTCTCGAAGCGCGACAATCCAGGGATTCTCTTTCTTCCCAGGCCATTCTCAATTCGAGGGCTGGCAACCAGCACAAGGCACATCCTTCGAATTCGCCCCATCCGCTGGCCTTTCCGGCGGCACCTTCTCTCGCTGTAGTCGAGGCAGACACGACATGGCTACTCGGTCTTCAGAGTGCATGAGCAATTCGGCCGTCGCTGGGCAGCCGAGGAGGGGGCTCCCCTCCTCGGACTCCACCCCACATTCTGCCTGCTCGCCTTCTCGCCCAGTGAAATTGGCACCAGAGCCACGCCTACTTTGCCAGCACCGGAAGCTTTCCTCGCGAGGAGGGCCCCCGC
>CAZAIE010001453.1:0-1923 GCA_964485035.1 uncultured Myxococcaceae bacterium
CCAGTGGCTCGTCGCAGGCCACCGCCAGGCGGCTGCCCTCGGGCGAGAGCGCGATGGCCCGCACCGAGAAGGCGAAGGTCGCCAGGGTGTAGCCCGCGCTCGCCTCCTCGGGGTTCCAGACCCTCAGCGAGCGGTCCACGCCGCCGCTGTAGAGCCGCTTGCCGCTGGGGCTGAAGGCCACCGTCCGCACCTCCGCCTCGTGGCCACGCAGCACGACGATCTCGGAGCCGGTGGCCACGTCCCACACCCGGACCGTGCGGTCCGCGCCACCCGAGGCCAGCCGCTTCCCGTCGGGGGAGAAGACCAGGCCGCGGACGGGGCCCTCGTGGCCGGCGAGGTCCGCCACGCGCTTGCCGCCATCGACTGTCCAGAGGAAGAGGTGGCCCTTCTTGCCGGAGGTGGCCAGCAGCTTGCCGTCGGGGGAGTAGACCGTGGCGTAGGTGGTGAGCTCGTCGCTCTGCAGGCGCATCAGCGGCTCGCCGGTCTGGACGTCCCACACCCGGGCCGGGCCGTCGTACGACCCCGCGGCGAGCAGCTTGCCGTCGGGCGACCAGGCCAGGGCTCCCAGGGCCTCCTCGGCGCGCAGCGAGCGGATGGGGCTGAAGGCGAAGTGCCCCCGGGCCTGGACCGCGACCGAGGTGGCGCGCACCAGGAGGTCGCGGCCGCCGGGCAGCTCGACGCGCGGGCTGCCGGGCCGGTCCCGGGACGGGTTGTGCATCAGCGAGAGCGCGGCGAAGCCGCTGGCCGAGGCGTAGCGGAAGTCGGCGAGCAGGCGATCGGCGCGCTCGGCGTAGGCGCCCGCGAGGTTGTGCTCGGCCGCCAGCCGCTCGCGCTGCTCCTGCGCGCGCGCCCGGGTCTGGATGCCCAGCGCCACGGTGACCGCCACCAGCGCCCCCACGACCGCGAGCAGGGCGACTGCCGAGCCGATGACCGCGCCGCGGTGGTCGGTGGCGAAGCGCCGCAGGAGGTCCCAGGTGCTGTAGGTGTACGCGCGGACGCGGCCGCCGGTCATGTACGCGCGGATCTCCTCGGCGATCTCCAGGGCGGACTGGTAGCGGTCGCGCTTGTCCCGCTGCAGCGCCTTGTGGGCGATGGCCGCCAGCTCCGGCGGCGCGTCGGGGCAGCGGGCGAGCACCGGCTTGACGCCGCCGAACATGGCGCGGGCGATGCGCACCTCGTTGGCCCCGCTGCCGTAGGGCGCCTCGCCGGTCAGCAGCCGGTAGAGCACCGCGCCCAGGCCCCAGACGTCGGTTCGCTCGTCCACCTCCTCGCCGCGCGCCTGCTCGGGGCTCATGTACGAGGGCGTGCCCATGGCCTGGCCGTCGCCGGTGAGGTCCTCGCCGGGGACGGAGGGCAGCGGGGAGGGCTGCGAGACGTGCTCCTCGGGGGCGTCCTTGATCTTCGCGAGGCCCCAGTCCAGGAGCACCGTCTCGCCGTAGCGGCCGAGCATCACGTTGGCCGGCTTCAGGTCGCGGTGGATGACGCCGTGGCTGTGCGCGTAGGCGATGGCCTTGCACGTGTCCCAGAAGGCGCCCAGGTAGGCCAGCCGCTCGCCCAGCGTGCGCGCGGCCTTGAGCTTGGCGGAGAGCGTCTCGCCGTGGACGAGGCGCATCGTGTAGTAGAGCCGACCGTCGGCGCGGCGCCCCAGCTCGTGGACCGGGACGATGTTGGGGTGTTCCAGGCGGCCGGCGACGCGGGCCTCGAGCAGGAAGCGGCGCTCGGCCTGGCGCGCGGACGCGGCGTCGGGGGCGTCGTTGAGCTCCTTGAGCGCGACGCAGCGGCCGAGGTGGTGGTCGAGGACGTTGAGCACGCGCGCCTGGCCGCCCTGGCCCTCGAGGAAGCGGGTCTCGTAGCGCTCGGGCTCCTCGCGGGAGACCCGGGCGACCTGCGGATCGGGGATCTCCGCGGCGGTGAGCGCCGGGG
>CAZAIE010001454.1:0-1920 GCA_964485035.1 uncultured Myxococcaceae bacterium
GGTGCCCGCGAAGGACAAGGCCACCCGGGGCCTTCAAGACCTGCGCGGGCGGAAGGTCTCGGTGCGACGGTCCTCGAGCTACTACCAGACCCTGCTGGCCCTGCAGCCCAAGCACGGCTTCGAGATCGACCTCGTCGCCGAGGACCTGGAGACCGAGCAGATCCTGGGGCTTCTGGGCGAGGGCAAGCTCGAGGCGACCGTGGCCGACTCCCACATCCTCGACGTCGAGCTCACCTACAACGACCAGGTGCGCAGCGCCGGGCCGCTGGGCGGGGAGATCGCCGTGGCCTGGGCGGTGCGCCCGGACCAGCCGCAGCTCAAGGCCGCCGCCGACGCCTTCCTGCAGAAGCAGAGGAACGGGCTGTTCTTCAACCTGACCCGCAACAAGTACTTCAAGAACCCCAAGTACATGGCGCTCAGCGGCGACGACCGCCGCTCCGACCGCGAGGGCCAGCTCTCGCCCTTCGACGCGCTGGTGAAGAAGTACGCCAAGAAGTACGAGCTCGACTGGCGACTGGTGACGGCGCAGATGTACCAGGAGTCGCACTTCGACCCCGAGGCAAAGAGCTGGGTCGGCGCCCAGGGACTGATGCAGGTCATGCCCGCCACCGCCGCCGAGCTGAAGATCGCCGACGTCACCAACCCCGAGCAGGGCATCCACGCCGGGGTCAAGCTGCTGCACCGCTACGCGAAGCTCTTCAGCAGCCCCCAGGTGAAGGAGAAGGACCGGATGCGGTTCGCGCTGGCGGCGTACAACTGCGGCCCGGGCCACGTCCACGACGCCCGCCGCCTCGCCGCCGACCTGAAGCTGAACCCCCACAAGTGGTTCAACAACGTGGAGAAGGCGATGCTCCTGCTCAGCGTCTCCGAGCACGCGAAGAAGGCGCGCAGCGGCTACTGCCGGTGCGAGGAGCCGGTGAAGTACGTGAGCGCCATCCAGTCGCGCTACGACAGCTACTCGCGGCTGGCGCGGCTGGAGTGAGGCCTCAGCCCGAGGGGCAGGTGAGCTTCAACCACAACTCGTCGCCAGCGGTCCCCCGCGTGTGGAACAGGACCAGAAACCGCGTCTCGTCGCTGGCCACCACCGCCCCCAGGATCGCGGCGGTCGAATCGAACGGGTTGTTCAACCCGGTGGGGACCGAGGGCTTGCCCCACCCTGCGGCAGGGTCGTGGCCTATGCGCACGGTCTGCACGATGGGTTCGCCCTTGGCCTTGGTCGTCACCCACGCGACGAGGTACTGGTTCGCCCCCAGCGCCGCGAGCGACACCTGCGAGGGCTTCCCCGAGGAGGAATCAGAAACCAGGGCGAGGTCCTTCCCCGTCCCGAGCATGGTGCCATTCGCGTGCGCGATGTGGACCCCGACGTTCCCGACCGTCGCCTCCCCGAGGAACGCGACCGCGTGGCCGGCGCCGACCGGCTCCCGGGTGAGCTTGACCGCCGCGGGCTCCACGAGGTCGAAGGGGGCCGCCAGGGCGAGGTCGTTCGTCGTCGCGCCCCGCAGGCCGCTCGTCCCCTCCCAGACCACCAGGGTCACGGCGTCGTCGATGCGCGCGATGGCCACGTCGCCCACCGACGTCTCCTGCCGGCTCTGCTTCGAGACACGGCCGTACCCGTCGACCTTGGCGGTGACCACCGTGTCCCCGCCGTCGCTCGCGGCCACCAGCGACGCGCCGGTGTCCGCCCGCCCCAGGGCCGCGAGGCTCCCAACGCCGCGAGTGCTCTTGAAGAGTTCGAGGTCGCTACCCGCTGGCGCCGCCCGGTGCAGCCGCTTCGCCCAGACCCCCTCGGAAGTTGCCCAGACCAGGTGGGCCGGGGACGCGGCGAGCCGGGTCGCCGCGTCGCCGAGCTTGACCGGCGCCCCCGGCAACAGCAGGACCGAAACCTCGAGCGCCCCCGCCCTCGCGTACGCCGCGGAGAAG
>CAZAIE010001455.1:0-1920 GCA_964485035.1 uncultured Myxococcaceae bacterium
GGCTCGTCACGTTCCTCGGCCTCGTCCTCGGCCTCCTCACCGCGCTGGGAGAGCTGCCCGAGCGGGAGCGCGAGGTGGTCTCGCTGCGCTACGGGGCCGACGCCTCCGCCGGCGAGGTGGCGCAGGCCCTGGGGCTCACCGAGGCGAACGTCCGCAAGATCTGCGAGCGGCAGCGGCAGCGCCTGCTCGCGCGGATCGAGGAACTGGAAGGGAGCGCGCCATGAACGCGTACACCGACGACGACGCCGCGCTGCGCAGCCGGCTCGAGGCGCTGGACCCCGACGCGCGGCAGGTCGGCCGGGTGGGGCGGGCGGTCGAGGCGCGGGTCGAGCGCGAGGCCACGCCGATCCTCGCGGAGTGGGTCAGCCTGCTGCGGGTGCGTCCGCTCGCCCACGGCGGGTTGCTGCTCGCGGCCGCGTGCGTGCTGGTGCTCACCACGCCGCTGGGCTCCCTGCTCCTGGCGGCGCTGCGCGCGCAGCAGTAGCTCTCCCCGGGGAAATTCCCCGGGGGGCCGACTTGCCAGTCGAGGCGTCCGCGCGCTATGTCCGCGGGGTCGTCTTCTCCACCCGTCTCTCTCGGAGGTCGTTCATGCGGAAGCTCCTGTCCCTCGCTGCGCTGGTCTCGGTCACTGCCTGTGGCCCGGCCTGGGTCGTCGTGAAGCAGGCGAACCCGGACCCGATGGTCGGCGCGAAGAAGTTCGCCGCCACCGTCGACTTCGGCGGCATGAAGTACAACGGCAAGGACGAGGCCACCTTCGTCGCCGCCAAGCCCGAGAACAAGGAGGGCTGGGAGAAGAGCAAGGAGGCCTTCCAGACCAACTTCCTCGACACCTTCAAGGCCAAGGCGAAGGACGCGGGCTACGAGGTCGTGGACGCCGACGCCCAGTTCACCGTGAAGGTGGCCGTCGGCGACATCGACCCCGGCTACTACGCGGTGATGTCGCAGAACCCCAGCACCACGCCGATCACCCTCTTCGTCCTTGGGCCGGACGGCGCGGTGGTCGACGAGGTCACGATGCGCTCGCGCACCAACGGCGACACCTTCCACCCCAGCCCCGACTCGCGCATCCGCGAGGACGCGCTGACGCTGGCGAAGCTGACGGTGAAGTACCTCAACACCCGCACCGCGGCGGCCAAGTAGTCTGACGACGCGTGCAGCTCCGGCGGGACCGTCCTCGGACGGTCCCGCTGCCGTTGCGGGCTACCCCTTCTTGCGGCGCATCTCGATGAGTCGCAGCTCGGTGGCGGCCTCGGCGTTCTTGGGGTTGGCGGCGACGGCCTGGCGGAAGAGCTTCTCGGCGCGGGCGAGGTCGGCGTCGACGCGGGCGATGACGCCCAGCGCGTAGGCCGCCCGGTCGCACTGCGGGTCGAGCTTGAGCGCCTGGTCCAGCTTCTGGCGGACGATGGGGAGGTCGGCCTTGCGCTCCGGGTCGAGGTAGATGGCCCACGCCTCCTGCGCCAGGTGGCAGGGCTTCTTGGAGAGCATGAAGGCGCGCGCGAACTGGGCCGCGGCCTGGCCGAACTCCTTCTTGCGCAGGTGGATCTCCGCCTGCTTCTCGGCCAGCTCCACCTCGTTCACCTTGGGCCGCGCGTCCTCTTCCCTGGGCCGGGTGAGAGACGCGAGGTAGGCCGCGCGGCGGGCGTCGTCCTGGAGCACGTCGTAGGCGTCGCGGATGCTGGTGAAGATCTCCTTCACCTTGGGCTCGAGCTGCGGCATCGCCTGCGGGACGTGGTCGGGGTGGAAGGCCTTCACCAGCTGGATGTAGGTGGCCTTGATCTGGTCGCGCGTCGCGGTGCGGGGCAGGCCCAGCAGGGCGAAGTGGTCCACCTTGAGGTTCGCGGACTTCTCCTCCACGCGCCGGGCGAAGGCGAGGTCCTCCGCCGAGGGGCCCGCGGCCGCCGGGGCGGCCGCGGGCCCCTC
>CAZAIE010001456.1:0-1918 GCA_964485035.1 uncultured Myxococcaceae bacterium
TCCACGGCGAGCTTCCACTTCCGCGGGGTGCGCGCCGGGGCCCGGACGATCGACGCCGCCGTCGCCGGCTGGCAGGGCGCGTCGCAGCCGGTGCAGATAGACCCTGCGGCGGCCACCCAGCTCGCGTTCCAGACCCCGGCCCGGGCGACGTCCGCCGGCGAGTGCTCGGCGGCGGTCACGCTGGGCATCAACGACGGCTTCGGCAACCTCGCCCCTCCACCCTTCCCCACCACCGTGGGCCTCTCCGCCACGCCTCCCACCGGGTTCCGGCTGTTCGACGATGCGGCGTGCACGCACGAGATCACCTCCGTGGAGCTGACCGCTGCGGGGCCCTCGGCCGAGTTGCACTTCGTCGGCACGCGCGCCGGGCAGGTCACGCTGCTGGCGCAGACCAGCGCCTTCGGCTCGGACGCCCAGGTCCAGCAGGTGAGCCCCAAGCTCCCCGACCGCATCGTCTTCACCACCCCGGCCCGATCGATCACTGCGGGCTCCTGCTCCGAGCTGCTCACGGTGCAGGCGCAAGACACCCTCGGCAACCCCGTGGCCGCCTCCGTCGCCACCCCGCTGGGCCTCGACGCCCCCGGCTCCGGGCTCTCGTTCTTCGCCGACGGGAGCTGCGCGGCGCCGCTGTCCGCTCCGGCCTTCGCCGCCGGCAGCGACACGGTGACCTTCTACGCGCGCGGGACGCTCGCGGGCTCGTTCACCCTCACCGGTACGGCCTTCGGCTCCAGCGCGAGCCAGGCCTTCGCGATCGCACCGGCAGGGACCACCCGCCTGGCGTGGGGCCCGGTCCCTTCGCCCCAGGGACAGCGCGTCCCCTTCCGGGTCCGGCTCGAGGCCCGCGACGCCTACGACAACGCCACCCCGGACTTCGACGGAACCGCCAGCTTGCTGGTCGCCCCCGGCGGGAGCCTCGCCTGCCACCAGGCTTGCACCGACGCGTCCACCACCGGGGCCTTCGAGGCTGGCGTCTGGCGCGGGGAGGTCTGGCTCGGCGCCGCAGGCAGCGGCCGTCGGCTGGTCGCCGTCTCCGGGAGCCTGTCCACCACGTCCTCGGCCTTCGACGTCGTCCCCGCTCCGGCGCAGTCCGCGCCGCTCGCCCGGCTCACCGCCTCACCCGCGATGGTGGTCCTCGGAGACGCGCTGACCCTGGACGCCGCGGCCTCGTCGGATCACCAGGGAGAGGCGCTGCAGGCGAGCTTCGACGCCGACGGCACTGCGACGGGACCGGCTCCCTGGGAGAGCTGGGACACGACGCTCTCCGCCAGCGTCACCCCGAGCGCCACCGGGACGCTCCGGCCGCGGGTGGCCATCCAGGACCCTGGCGGCGAGGTCTCGTACGCCTCGACACTGGTCCTGGTCGTCGCAAGCGGCGAGGCGTGTCGGGTGACGACCGGCGCGCCCCTCGACGACGGGGCGACGGCCTGCGACGCCCCCGGGCCCGACGGCGTGCTCTCGCTGCCGGAGGCAGTGCGCCTCGCCAACGCCAGCGCCACGCCGCTCACCATCGGCTTCTCGGGGCCGATGACCGCGCGCGGCACGTCCCCACTGCGCTTCACCCGCCCCGCGCGCCTCGCCGGCGGACGCGGGGTGGTGGTGCTCGCGCCGCTCGAGATCGCCGCCGACGTGCTCCTGGCCTCGGTCACGCTCGAGGGCCAGGGGGTGCAGGTGGAGCCGGGCGCGACCCTGAGCCTGGAGCAGGTGGACTGGTACGACAGCCAGGGACTCGTGGTCCGCGGCGCGGCCGACCTCGCGGAGGTGAGGGTCGAGGGCTGTGCCGGGGCCTGCATCACCGACTCGAGCAGTAGCGGCCTCAGCCTGCGTCGCGTCCAGCTCTTCCGCGCGGCGACCACGGCGCTCCACGTCGAGAGCTGCACCGTCGGCGCGCGGAAGAGCTGGACGCGACGCAGGCTGAGGC
>CAZAIE010001457.1:0-1914 GCA_964485035.1 uncultured Myxococcaceae bacterium
AGATCGCCAGGCCCTCGCTCAACCCTTCGCCGCCGAGGGTCGTGTCATCGGCGTGCTCGGCACCTACGAGGACGTCACCGAGCGCCGGCGCATCGAAGGCGAGCTGCGGCGCACCAGCGAGGAGCTGGACCGGTTCTTCAGCCTCTCCCAGGACCTCCTGTGCATCGCGGACACCGAGGGCTGGTTCCGCCGCCTCAACCCGGTGTGGGAGGCGACGCTGGGCTACTCGCGCGAGGAGCTGCTCTCGCGGCGCTTCCTGGACCTCGTCCACCCCGAGGACGTGCCCGCGACGCTGGAGTTGGTCGCTCGCCTCTCCGACCAACAGCCGGTGGCGGAGTTCGTGAGCCGCTGGCGCCGGAAGGATGGTTCCTACCGCGTGCTGGAGTGGCGCGCGACGCCGCAGGGCCGCCTCTTCTACGCCGCCGCCCGCGACGTCACCGCCCGCGCCGAGGCCGAGGCCGAGCGCGAGAAGATGATCGGCGACCTGCAGAAGGCCCTCGCCCAGGTGAAGACCCTGCGTGGCCTGCTGCCCATCTGCGCCGGCTGCAAGAAGATCCGCGACGACAACGGCTACTGGCAGCAGGTGGAGGTCTACGTCTCCCTCCACACCGACGCGGAGTTCAGCCACGGCCTCTGCCCCCACTGCTTCGACCGCATCTACGGCCCCGAAGGCGTCCCGGCCACCGACCCGGACGAGGGCTCCGGTGACGATCCGGACTGACCCCCTCTCCGGGGGAGGGCATCGCCCGAGACGCCGTCCAGACGCCCTTCCTGACGCGAAAAAAGCCTCGAGAGGCCCGCCAAGGGCCCTGGGAGGCTCCAGGACGAGAGTTGGCTGGCCAGGCTTGTTTTAGTAGGGCTGGCCGTCCGACAGGGCTTGCCCGGGCCTCCCAGGAGCCCAGAGGGGCCTTCCTGGCTGTTATCTAACATGTTGTTATTCCAGCGTTTATTGGGCCGGATCCACGCAGACCCGGTTGCGTCCCCCGTGCTTGGCGGCGTAGAGGGCTCGGTCGGTGCGCTCGACCCAGGCAGCGGAGGTCTCGCCAGGAGCGAGCTCGGCGACCCCCAACGACGCGGTGACGGTGACCAGCTGTCCGTCGTGGACGATGCGGCCATTGCGCAGGCTCAGCAGGACCTTCTCGGCCGCGGCCTTGGCCTTGGGCAGCGGGGTGTCCCAGAGCAGCACCGCGAACTCCTCGCCGCCGTAGCGGGCCACCAGCTCGCTCTTGAGGAGGAAGGCGCGCACCAGGCAGTCGGCGACGTCTCGCAGCACCGCGTCGCCCGCCTGGTGGCCGAGGGTGTCGTTCACCTTCTTGAAATGATCGATGTCCAGGAGGATGAGCGACGACTTCTGGCCGAAGAGGCGTCCCATCGACACCGCCTGGGCCACCCGGTCGTCGAAGGCCTTGCGGTTGAAGACCCGGGTGAGGCCGTCGGTCGCGCCCTCCTGCCGGGCCACCTCCAACTCGCTTCCCAGCGTCCGCACCTGGGTCGAGAGGCCGTCCACGCGCTGGCGCAGCTCCTGGTGGCGCGCCTGGGCGAGCTTGCCTATCTCCTCGACCGAGCCCAGCACCTCCTGGCGCAAGAGTTCGACCGAGCCCTCCTGGGCCACCTGCTTGAGCTTCGCCAGCTCCTGTCGCAGCCGCCCGTCGGAGTCGTCGTCGTGGGTGAGCATGCCGTCCAGGGTCTGGACGAACGACCAGACGGTGGTCTGCAGCGCGCCCAGCGAGCGCGCCAGGAAGGCGGTCTCCTCGCGGCGGCGCTCGGCGAAGAAGCGCCGGGCCCCGGCCCAGTCCCGCTTCTCCACCGGCGCGGGCTTGCCGTCCTCCCCCGGCCGCGGCGCGCCCACCAGCAGGTGCTGCGCCCAGTTCTCGCACCACTGCTGCAGGGTCTCGGCGGCGACCTGCTCCAGCG
>CAZAIE010001458.1:0-1914 GCA_964485035.1 uncultured Myxococcaceae bacterium
CCGAAGCACCGTCCAGGCCCGCGCTCGAGGCGTCCAGCCCCTCCTGTCCCTCGGAGGCGTCCGCGGCCTCGGCGGCGTCCGCAACAGGGTCGCTCGCAGCGTCTTCGGGGCCAGCGGGCTCGTTGGGGGTCGAGCTGCAGCCTGCGGCCGCGAGCAGCGCGGCGAGCCAGAGGCCCCGTGACGATGTCGACATGGTGTGGTCCTGGAAGGTGGCCGGAAGAGTCAGTGAGTGTAGCGAAGCCAGCGTCCCAGGTCATCCGCCGCAAACGGGCGCACTACCCCTCGAGGGCGGCCAGCGAGTAGCGGGCCGCGCGCAGCAGCACCTCGGGGTCGGCTGGGAGGTCGGGCACGAGGCCCAGCAGCGGGACGGCGTGGCGGTGGCCTTTGCAGGCCTCCAGCACGTTCCGGTACGCGCGGCGCGCCCCGGCCGGGTCCCCGCGGCGCTCGGCCACCCGCCCCGCGTAGTAGTGGGCCAGCGCGAGGTTGGGGTCGAGGAAGATGGCCCGCCCCAGCTCGCGCGAGGCCTCCTCCAGCAGCTCGTCTCCCCCTTCTGCGCACGCGATGCCGTCGCAGAGGTGGGCCTCGGCGCAGAGCGGCTCGATCTCGATGGCCCGCCGGTAGTCGGTCCGCGCCCGGACCAGCTCGCGGTGCACCAGCATGGCGTTGCCGTGCGTGAGCAGGAGCGCCAGGTTGTCGGGCGAGTTCCCCAGCGCCTCCTCCAGCAGGCGCGTCGCCTCCTCGAACCGCCCCTGCTCGAGCAGCGCCGTCGCCGCCGCCAGCGGCTCCTTGGCTGCGGCCATCTCCCCCGACATCGTGCGCACGCCGTTCGGGCGCGGCGGCCGGGTGATCACGTCGGGCGGGCGCCTCTGCTCGGGCGGGCGGGAAGGAACCCTGGGGGACGGCGACGCGGACTTCAGCTGGGAGCGGGCGTGGGCGTGGTCCTTGTGGTGGACGTCCTTCGGAAGTTCCTTCGAAACGGTCCGCCGCACGTGGGCCTTGCGCGGAGGCCGCCGGTACAGGAACGAACCCTGCACCTCGGTCAGCTCGAACTCCATGGACACTCGGAAGAGCGACTCGGAGTAGCCCAGGCAGAGATAGCCGCCCTCGCAGAGGTGCTCGTAGAAGCGCCGCAGCACCCGGATGATGCCGGCCTTGTCGAAGTAGATGAGGACGTTGCGGCAGAGGATGAGGTCCCACGGCAGGCCGTCCGCGGGGACCGGGTAGAGACCCGGGGTGGCCAGGTTCTGGCTCTCGAAGCGCAGCCGGCGGCGCAGCGAGTCCCGCGCCTCGAAGTCGTCGCCCACCTTGGCGAAGTAGCGCTGCAGGAGCTCGGGGGGGATGCCCGACACCCGCCGCGCCGTGAACCTGCCCCGGGAAGCCAGCTCCACCGCCTGCGGGTTCACGTCGGTCGCCAGGATGTCGCTCGCCACCGGCTCGAGTCCCATCTCCGCAACCGCCATGGCGAGCGAGTAGGCCTCCTCGCCGGTCGCGCAGCCCGCGGACCAGATGCGCAGGCGGCGCATCTCCTGACGGGCTCGGGCGTAGAGCTCGGGCAGCACCACGTCCCGTAGGGCCCGGAACTGCACCGCGTCGCGGAAGAACTCGGTCTTGCCTACCGTGACCAACGGGAGCAGGGCGCGCAGCTCCGCCCCCCCAGCGTCGTTCTCGAGGCGGGCCACGTAGGCCTCGCCGTCCTCCTCGCCCAGCGCCTCCAGCCGGGCCAGCACCGCCAGCCGCAGCGCCGTGCCGGACTCGCTCGCCGGGCGCAGCCCCACCCGCTCCAGGAGCAGCCGGCTCAGCTGCTGGAGCGCCCGCTCGGTGACGCGCGCGCCGCTCATCGCGCGTCCCCCTTGAGCAGGTCCCGCACCAGCCCCACCAGCACCGGGGCCATCTCGTCGATGGCCACCACCCGCT
>CAZAIE010001459.1:0-1910 GCA_964485035.1 uncultured Myxococcaceae bacterium
GGGTCGGGGTGGTGTCGAGGCCGAAGAAGCGCGCGGCGTGGTAGGTGGAGCAGATTCCGGCCGAGAGCACGAAGTTGCCGGCCTGGCCGCAGCCGTTCGCGGGCTGGAAGCCGGGCTTCACCGCGGTGCCGTGGCCCATCGAGTCCACCAGCCACGTCTCCACCAGCGTTCGCCCGGTGGCGTCCTGGTACTCGGAGTGCGTGGCGGTATCCACGCGGCTGGTGACGTCCGCCAGGTTGTCGATGCCGAGCACGTTCGTCCACTGGTCCATCAGCTCGGTCGAGTTCTTGGTGGAGACCGTGTAGTCCGAGGCGCCCTGCCAGATGGAGACGCGCGGATAGGGGCCGGTGTAGCCGGGGTAGGCGCCGCGGACGAGGTCGCCCCAGGTCTTGGGGGTCTGATCCTTGCCCGAGCCCATGCAGGAGCCGGAGTCGCCCATGG
Organism: uncultured Myxococcaceae bacterium; assembly: GCA_964485035.1. Classification (GTDB taxonomy): domain Bacteria; phylum Myxococcota; class Myxococcia; order Myxococcales; family UBA5297; genus CAZAIE01. The sequence goes on from CAZAIE010001459.1 coordinate 442, forward strand.
TGTCGGCGCAGCGGTAGGGCAGGCCGGCCATCGGAGCGCCCGCGGCGAAGACGTCGGGGTAGGTCGCGAGCATGGTCGCGGTGAGCCCGCCGCCCGCCGAGAGCCCGGTGACGAAGACCCGCGACGAGTCCACGCCGTAGTGGGCGGACATGTAGTCCACCATCTGCTTCACCGAGAGCGCCTGCCCGGCGCCGCGCTTGTTCTGCGAGAGGTCGAACCAGGCGAAGCAGCGCAGCGAGGAGGTGTCCTCGGGGTAGACCACGTAGAACTTCCAATGGTCGGCGAGCGCGTTCCACCCCGCGTTCACGTAGTCCGCCGCGCCCATGGTGCAGCCGTGGAGCGCGACCACCAGCGGGGCCTTGGCCGGCATCCCGGAGGGCACGTAGGTGTACATCTTCAGCGAGCCAGGGTTCGAGCCGAAGCTCGTGACCTGCGTCAGGCCGGACTGGAGGGTGCCCAGCTCTTCTTCAGAGACGGGGCCGCAGGCGGCGAGGGAGGCGAGGACGGACAGGAGGACGGCTTTCAGGGTTCTCATGGCATCTCCGTGGGTCTGCATCCCATCCGGAACGGGCCCGGAATCCTGGTCGTTGGGGCGGGAGCGCGACAACAGGTGGTTCTCAAGGGGCAGCGGGTCACGCTGAGTGGTACGGTTCCTGCTGTCCGCTGAAGGGGAGTGCCCGTGGCCTCGCGAGCTACGAAGGCTCTTGGGAGTTGGCTTCTGGGTGTCGAGGGACGGGGCACGCCGACTCGTCGAGGGTATGCCATGAAAGTTGTGCCCCTGATCGTTCTCCTGACAGCTGGCTGTGCATGGTCGAACCCATCAGCACGACTTGCAGAGGAATCGGCCCTGCGCGGCGCCGAACTGGCTTCTCTCGACCTTGCCACCGTTGGCGCCGCATTGAGCCCGTCGGTGGTTGGTCTGCCGAACGGGTTTCAAGGGTGGCGCGTCGATACGCCTACTGCGGCTCTTCCTCGGGTCGGGATTGGGCGTGATGCGGTGTCCTTCGATGACCTCGCACAGTGGAGTCACGCCACGCCCTCCGAGATTCGCGAGGCGCGCCAATTCGGTCACCAACCTTGGACCAATGCACAACTCGTCCTCTTCGAAGATGGGACTTCATCCTTGAAGGACGGACTGCGTCTCTCGTCGCTGGAGGTACTCGCACGGTCTCGGCAGCTCGTTCGGCGCCACCATGAAGCGCACGTCGAGCGTGCGCGAGTACCAACGATGGTCGATGAGGACGCTGTCGAGGTGTTCGTCGAGAAGGAGGTTCCCTACGGGGTGTTGGCAAAGGCGGTCTTTGCGCTGGGCCAGGTGGGGTTTGGCACCTTCCTGCTCCCTGTGAAGAGCCCAACCGGCCTGCGCCATCTGTCGCTGCGCACTCTGGGGACTTGTGTTGTAGACCCCTATCTGGGTAACCGCTGCACGAACGCCGTCTTCCGCTCGACGTGAGCGCGCTGCACATTGC
>CAZAIE010001460.1:0-1908 GCA_964485035.1 uncultured Myxococcaceae bacterium
CGACTCGGGCGAGAACTCGGCGGTCTACGAGGTGGTCGCCTCCGACGGCGGCGCCCTCTCCACGCCGCAGCGCACCACCGTGTACGTCACCCCCGGCGCCGGCTTCGTGGTGATCTCCGACCAGCCCGGGGCGGCCAACATCGCGACCTGCGGCACGCTGGCCGCCCCCTGCCAGACCCTGGGCTACGCGCTGGGCCGGGTGGACGCCAACAACGACGGGGTGGGCGACGGCCGCCACCTGGTGATGACCAGCGGCCAGTGGCAGGAGACCGCCAACAACGCCCTCGACGGCCACGTCTGGAAGGGCGGGACCAGCCTCTTCGCCGGTCGCGACCCGGTGACCTTCGCGCCCTCCACCGTGAGCCGCCTGCGCATCGAGAACGGCGCCTGCCAGATAGGCAATCGCGGCTTCGTGCTCCCGGCCCAGGTCGGCTCCGACGTGGTGCTGCGCGGCTTCCGCGTCTCGCCGCACGGCGGCTGCGGCGGCTTCCTCCATGCGGTGGAGTGCCGGGGGTGTCAGGCGAAGATCGTGGACGCGGAGCTCGTCTCCACCGAGGGCTCGAGCTACTACGCGGACTCCCGCGTCGGGGTGCTGGTCACGGGCGGAGCCGCGAACCTGAGCCTCGAGCGCACCCGCGTCTACGTGGAGCCGGGGAAGAGCTCGGCCCGCGGGGTCGTCGTCGAGACCGGCGGGAAGCTGGTGGGGCGCCAGCTGGCGGTCAAGGTCTCGGCGGTGAATGGCCCCGGCGGCGACACCCAGGGCGTCCACCACCGCGGCGTGGACCTCGTCTCCGGCCAGGTCGAGCTGCGCGCGTCCACCGTGGAGGTCCTGGGCGCGGTGACCACCGGCTCCGCCCGCTGCGTGGGCATCGACGCGTCGGGCGGCCTGGTCCTGGAGAACTCGGTGGTGGCCAACACCTGCGGCGGCGACGCGGTGGGCGTGCGGACGGACCGCGCGGGGAGCTTCACCAACGACACCCTCGTCGGGGCCGGGACCACGGGCAACGGCGCGGCGCTGCGGCTGCAGGCCGCGGTGGACGTGATGAACACCACCTTCTCCGGGTTCCCGCGCGGCCTCTGGCTCGACGGCCCGGCGGCGCTGGGCTCGAGGCTGCACGGCAACGCGCTGGCGGCGGCGGGGGCGCTGGCGGTCTGCGACGGCACCGACGTGACCGCGCTCGCGGTGCTGCAGGCGGCGCCGCCCTCGGCGTGCAACTCCGGCGTCGCGGCGCACGCCGGCAACGTCCTGGCCGCGTGCGCGCTGGTGAACGCCTCCGCCGGCGACTACCACCTCAACGACGCCGTCGCGAACGAGTGCCTGGATCGCGGCCTGTCGGCCTCGCCAGCTGGCGTCGCCCCCGCCACCGACTTCGAGGGAGACGCCCGGCCCGGGCCCTCGGGGCTCGTCGACATCGGGGCCGACGAGGTGGGTGACCGATGAGGACCGTGATCATCGCGCTGGTGGTGCTGGTCGCGGCCGTTGCCGAGGGCGCGGCCCAGACGCGCAGGCAGCGGACGCTGGTCGCGGACCTGGCGAACCCCAGCGGGTTGCCGGCCAACGAGGTCGCCACCGCCAGCGAGCTGTTGCGCACCGAGCTCGCAGGCTCGACCGAGCTGCAGGTCATCGGCCCGCAGGACGTGGGCGAGCTGCTCTCGCTGGACAAGGCGCGGCAGGCGATGGGCTGCGAGTCCACGGAGTGCCTGGGCTCGCTCTCGAGCCTGGGAGGCGTGAGCCGGCTGGTGGGCGGGACGCTGGCGGTGCTGGACCCGCGGGGGAAGCCGCGCACCGTCATCCAGCTGCGGCTCCTGGACACGGCCCGGGCCACGGCGCTGCGCCGGGTGAGCCACGTGCAGGAGGGGCGGGACCTGCTGGGGGACGCCGGCGTGCCGCAGGTCGAGGTCGAGCTC
>CAZAIE010001461.1:0-1907 GCA_964485035.1 uncultured Myxococcaceae bacterium
CTTCACGGTGGTGCCGTCGGCGTTGTGCAGCTCGACGGGGAAGGGCGCGGCGGGGAGAGCCCAGGTCGGAGCGGAGAGCAGCGACACGAGCAGGGCGGCGAGCCAGGGGGAGCGGTGCATGGAGGTGCCTTCACCAGACGAGGGGCGGGCGGCGGGTCGTAGGGAGCGATGCGCTGCCAGGGGCATCCGGCCGGCCAGTCTCCGGAGGCCCAAGAGAGGCACTCAAGGTAGCAAAACGGAGGGGGCCCGGCGAATCGGAGAAGAGGCAGGGGGGCAGGGCGAGGCCCCCGTCCGGGCAGAGGCAGAGGACGGGGCCGCCGCTCAGCGCGAGCGCGACGCCCACTGCTTGCGGAAGATGAAGCGGACGATGCGGGAGCGGTCGGCCTCGCTGATGCGGACGAACTCCAGCGCCAGGTGGTAGGCCGCGGGGCCGTCGGGGTTGGCGCGCGACTCCACCACGCGCGCGCTGGCGTGCATGGGCTCGCGGTCCAGCGCGAGGTCTATCTCCAGCTCCCGGCCCACCTCGAGCGGCTCGCTCCAGGGCACGCACAGGCCCCCGCCGGAGATGTCCAGGGTGTGGGCGATCTGCGCGGGGCTGCGCCCGTCCTCGGAGCGCACCGTGAAGCGCACCGGGAGAGGCACTGCCCAGCGGAAGAACCCGCGGCGCTGCCGGTTGAGCGTCTCCAGCACCTCGACCTTGGCGAGCAGCCCGCCCTTCTCGGTGCCCCGGAAGGCGGCGATGACCAGCTCCTCCTCGGTCCAGCGCAGCGACAGCCGCTCGCCCGGCTCGAGCTTCATCGGCTCCCCGGCGACCATGGGGAGCGTGAGCACGAGCAGCTCGCTGCGCACCTCCCGCACGCGCGCCAGGAAGCGCGCGTTCGGGAAGCGGGGGCAGATGAGCTCGATGCGAGCGTCGAGCGCCGGGGGCTGCATCGCCTACTTCTTGGGCTTCAAGAGGTCCGCGAAGGTCCCGAAGCCCTTCTTGCCGCCGCCGCCGCTGGTCTGCTTCTGCTCCTGCTCCTTCATGAACGAGCGGTACTCGGCGCGCTCCTCGGCCTGCTCGGCGCCCGCCTTCGACAGCTTCAGGCGCCCCTGCCCGTCGATCTCGATGACCGCGGCCTTGAAGACGGTGCCCACCGGGAACAGCTTGCGGTGGTCGGCGCCCTTGGGGGTGCCCATCTCCACGTTGGGGATGAGCCCGCGGCCGTTGGCGAACCTCACGAAGAGGCCGAACGGCTCGATCTTGTCGACCGTCGCGTCCACCAGGTCGCCGACCTTGGGCGGGGCGTTGGGGGCCACCACCGTCTTGGCGGGACCGGCGGGGGCCACCGGCTCGTCGCCGGTGATGCGGCGCAGGGAGATGCGCTTCTGCTCCGGGTCCACGCCCTCCACCACGCACTCGACCTCGTCGCCCTGGCTCACCACCTCGCCGGGGTGGGCGATGCGCTTGGGGGCGCCGAGGGCGCTGATGTGCACCAGCCCGTCCACGCCCGGGAGGATCTCCACGAACGCGCCGAAGGCCTGCAGGCGCACCACCTTGCCCTTGATGCGGTCGCCCGCCTTGAGCTGCGAGGCGGCCTGGTGCCAGGGGTCCTGCTGCAGCGCCTTCATCGACAGGCCGATGCGCTCGCGCTCGCCTTCCTTGGCGGCGTCGATGCGCACCACCTCGACCATCACCTTCTGGCCGGGGGCGAGCACGTCCTTGGGGTGGGCGACGCGGCCGTAGCCCAGCTCGCTGACGTGGATGAGGCCCTCGATGCCGCCCAGGTCCACGAAGGCGCCGAAGTCGCGCAGGCTGGTGACCACGCCCTCGAGCTGCGCGCCGACGTGCAGCTTCTCGCGGGTCTCCTTGGCCTTCTCCACGGCCGCGGCTTCCTGGAGGCCGCGGCGGCTGAGGACCACGTCGC
>CAZAIE010001462.1:0-1905 GCA_964485035.1 uncultured Myxococcaceae bacterium
CCCTTCGCCCTCCCTCGAGGCGGGCAGGTCAAGTCGCACGAGTGCAAGCGTGCGTGCGCGGGCAGGTCTTCGGACTCGCGAGCACCCCGGACCGTCCGGGCCCTACGTCGACGCTTCCCAGCCCCGAAAGGGCGCCAGTGCCACCGTCGATTTCGCTCTCGCTCACCGCTGCGGGGCAGCCCCGGATTCCCACCGGGTTCCCTCTCTTCGGCCCTCTCGGGCGCCCGAGCGCGGCGCAACCTATGGTGGTGGCGGCGGCCTGTCAACCCCAAGGGTTGTGGTTTTTGGATTCCCAAGTGATTCCCGCGAGGTGGCCGGGATCAGTGGTTTTCGGGCCGATCAGAGCAGGGCCTGGAAGCTCTGCTCGAGGTCCGAGCGGACCGAGGAGAGCAGGCTCTCCAGCTCCTCGGGCGTGAGGTGCAGCCGGGCGGCCAGCGCTGCGCGGGTGCGGTCGAGGACGGCGGCGCGGGCGTCGGCGAGCCAGCGTGCGACGGTGGCCCGATGCACCTGGAACATGGTCCCCAGGCGCTCCAGTGAGAGGCCCTCGAGGTGGTGCAGGCGCAGGAGCGTGCGCTGGCGCAGCTCGAGCGAGCCCAGCGCCGAGCGCAGCTCCTCGCGCACCACCACCGCGTCCGAGGGGCGCAGGGTGGCGACCCCGCCCTGGCGCTCGAGCAGGTCCTCGACGTGCTCCTCGGGGATCTCCCGGCCGCGCGCCTCCAGGGTGTTGAGGGTGGTGCGGACCAGCACCGCGCGCAGCCACGAGGCCAGGGGGCCCTGGGCGGTGTACTCGGACAGCCTCGGGGACGGGCCGGCCAGGACGTGGCGCGCGACCTCCTGCTCCACGTCGTCGAGGAGGGCGTCGTCGCCCTGCGCGAGGCGGGCGGCGGCGGCGCGGCCGGCGCGGAGCAGGCAGAGGACCTCGGCCTGGGCGGCGGGGTCGCCGTGCAGCGCGGCGGTTGCGAGGAACAGGTCGTCGAGTGCGGTGGCTTGGGGACGGGTAGCGAGCGCGGCGGAGAACGCGTCGCGGGTGAGCGCGAAGCCCCGGGTCACCAGCCGTTGCCAGACCTCGTCTTCGACCATGGCCACCAAGGGACGGAAGAGCAGACGCCCGATTGCGTCGGGCAGTCCTAGTAGATCGTCCCGGGGTGAAGCGCCATCCGCCGTTCCACCGATCCGCAAGGGGGAGCATGGCCCGGCTTGCCCCCGTCCCGTCGTTGCGCCGGTGGGGGAATGCCTCTAGCTTCTGCGGCCCATGAACCCTGAACACCTCCACAAGCTGCTGCGCGACGTGAAGGCCGGCAAGGTCCCGGTCGAGGACGCGTTCGCGAAGCTCAAGGACCTGCCCTTCGCCGAGCTGGGCTACGCGACCCTGGACCTGCACCGCCCCCTGCGCGGTGGCTTCCCCGAGGTCGTCTATGGCGAGGGCAAGACCGCCGAGCAGGTCGCGGGCATCGTCGCGGCGCTGCGGGCGCATGGCGGGGTGGTCATCGCGACGCGCGTCTCGGACGAGAAGGCGGCCCGGTGCCTGGAGGTGGCGCCGGAGGGCAAGCACTACCCGGTGGCCCGGATGTTCGTGATCCACCGCAAGCAGAAGAAGCTGGGGAAGGTGGCGGTGGTGGCCGCCGGGACCAGCGACATCCCGGTCGCCGAGGAGGCGGCGCTCACCGCCGAGGCGCTGGGGGCGCAGGTGGTGCGGATCTACGACGTCGGGGTGGCGGGCATCCACCGGCTGCTCAAGCGCCGCGAGGACATCGCCTCGGCGAAGGCCGCGGTGGTGGTGGCGGGCATGGAGGGGGCGCTGGCCAGCGCGGTCGGCGGCCTGGTGGGCATCCCGGTGGTCGCGGTGCCGACCTCGGTGGGCTACGGCGCCTCGTTCAAGGGGGTCGCGGCCCTGCTGGGGATGCT
>CAZAIE010001463.1:0-1905 GCA_964485035.1 uncultured Myxococcaceae bacterium
GTCTCCCCGGCTGCCGGCCCCGCCCAGCCCAGCGCCTCGGCGGCGCGGGCGAAGTTCGCGGCGGCGTTCCCGTGTCCGGGGTCCAGCTCCAGCGCCTTCGAGTACGAGGCGTGGGCGTCTTCGAGCCGACCGAGCCTCTCGAGAGCGACGCCGAGGTTGTTGTGCACGTAGGCGAGGTGCGGCGCGAGCGCCCGTGCCCGCTCGAGCGGCGCCACCGCCCGCGCAGGCTCGCCCAGCAGCAGACGGGCGTAGCCCTGGTTGTTCCACGCCCAGGAGTGCCGGGGGTTGAGCCGTGTGACCTGCTCGAAGTCCGCCGCGGCCGCGGCCAGCGAGCCGAGCCGCAGCCGCGCCAGGCCCCGCAGGTGCCACGCCTCGACCGTCGCGGGGTCCTTCTTCAGCGCGTCGGACGCAGCCTCTTCCGCCTGCGCCGCCCGTCCCGCCTCGAGCAGGGCCTGGGCCAGCGCGACGTGGTCGGCGGGCTGCGCGGCGTCCAGTCGGCAGAGAACCCGCCGGCCCTCGAGGGCCAGCTCCCCATCGCGGGTCCGCCCCGCGAGGCGCACCACCGCCCCGAACGAGCGCCGGTCGGGACGGTCGAACGCCGCACGCCTGGCCTCGGCCAGCGCCCCTGCGAGGTCCCCCGAATGCTCGAGCCGGGCGGCGCGCTCCAGGTGGTCGACCCGCCGCGCGTCCTCGTGGAGGAGTCCCACGCCCCCGCTCGGCGTCACCGCGGCGTCGGCCGCCACCGAGAAGACCACCGCCGAGACCTCTTCGACCTGGTGCGGCGCGGCGCTGCACGCTCCCAGCCCCACCATCATCACCACCCTCACCACCCTCGCGATCGCGCTCTTCATGGCCGCCTCCTCGACCACAGCCAATGCGCGCCGCGTGCCACCGACAACCAGCTGGATTTGCGCCACTTTCCCAGCCCGGACCGTGGTCGAGGGCCCACGCCGCCGTGGGCCGCGGACCACACGCCCCGAGCACGAGTAGGATCCGCGCCATGCTCACGTCCCTGCTCGTCCTGGCCCTCGCGGCCCAGCCCACCCAGGTGGTGAAGCTCACCTCCGGGGGCCTGCGGGTCCTGTCCTTCCCCTCGGCCCTGCGCGTGGCCCGGTCCAGCGACGGCTCGGTGCGCCTCCAGGCGGCCGGGAGGCAGCTGATGGTGGTGGGGATGCACCGCGGGGTCGCGGACGTCACCTGCGAGCTCGAAAGCGAGACCCGTCGCTACGTGGTGCGCGTGGACTGGGGCCAGAACTCCGACGTCCTCGAGGAGGTGGACCGGGCCGTCGCAGAGGTCGCGCCCCAGAGCCTGCGCCTGCGCAGCGGACTCGCGGGGCGGGCCATCGCCCTGCGGGGACAGGCCGCGAGCGAGGAGGACCGCGCGCTGGTGCGCGGCCTGATCCCGGCGCTGGCGGCCAGGCACCACCTCGAGGTCGTCGACGAACTCCAGCTCGAGCCTCCCCCGACCCCAGCCGTCGCTGGCCACGTGGTGGAGGGGCTGGTGGCCGGGACCGATGGCGCCGAGGTAGGCGAGGCGCCGGTGAGCCTCGAGGACGGTCGCGCGGTCCATCTCGGGCGCACGGACGCCGCCGGGCGCTTCCGCTTCGAGGCGGTCGGCCCCGGAACCTGGAAGCTCGTCGCCGGTCCGAGCAAGGCCCATCTCGCTGCGAACTTCGGGCTGGAGGTCCCGTTGCAGGCGCCTCTGCGCGTCGAGGTGGACCCCGGAGAGCAGCTGGAGGGCCGGGTGCTCGGCGCGGACGGCCAGCCCCTCGCCGGCGTGTGGGTCCTCGCGAGCTGCGGCCGCACCAGCGCCAGCGCGACGACCGACGGGGCGGGGGCGTTCTCGCTCGGAGGCCTGGCCGCCGGCCCGTCGGTCGTCGCGCTGGCGCTGGTGCGGCCGCAGCT
>CAZAIE010001464.1:0-1904 GCA_964485035.1 uncultured Myxococcaceae bacterium
GTGCTGGCCGCCGCATCGTGGTTCCGCGCCGAGGGCAGCGCCGAGCTGCAGTCCCGGCGCATCCCGTTCTGGGACGAGCACGCGCTCAACGCGCAGCGGTACATCAACCTGCTCTGCTACCTCTACGGCCAGGACCCCTTCCGGCACGTGTTCCTCGTCGGTGATCAGCTCCTGCCCGCCGTGCGCGCGACCCGCTGCGGGGACGAGTACCAGCGGATGCGCGCGGGCTGGAAGGAGGAGCTGGACCGGCGCCTGAAGACGCCGCTCCCGTAGGCCGAACCAGTCGACGGCTCCAGACCCCAGACTGCAGGCTTCTAGGCTTCAGGTTGGTTTGAAGCCTAGAAGCCGGGGTGGTGGGCGGGCAGCGCGCCTCGGGCCTCCCGTGCAGGCAGCGCGCGCGCCGCCTTTCGCTCGAGCTGGAACCGCGCCACGAGCTCGGCCAGGGCCTGCGCCTCTCCCGAGAGCTGGACGGCTGCAGACGACGACTCCTCGGCGTTCCCCGCCGCCTGCTGGGTCACCTGGTCCATCTGGGTGATGGCCTTGTTGATCTGCTCGATGCCCTTGGCTTGCTCCTGGCTGGCCGCGGCGATCTCCCCGACGATCTCCGTGACCTTGGCCACCGACCCGACGATCTCCCCCAGGTTGCCGCCCACCTCCTGGGAGATGGCCTCGCCGTCGCCGGCCAGCTTCACCGACTGGCGGATGAGGTCCTCCGTCCGCTTCGCCGCCTCCTTCGCCCTCATCGCGAGGCTGCGGACCTCGTCGGCGACCACCGCGAAGCCCCGGCCCGCGTCGCCGGCCCGGGCCGCCTCCACCGCGGCGTTGAGCGCGAGCAGGTTCGTCTGGAAGGCGATCTCGTCGATGTCCCGGATGATCTCCGCAGTGCCCTCGGCCCCCTGGCGGATGCGGGTCATGGCGTCGCGCATCCGCTCCATCGCCGCGCTGCCCCGGTCCGCGACGCCCTTGGTGGTCCGCGCGAGGCCGTTGGCCTCCTGAGTGTTGTCCGCGTTGCGCTTGGTCATCTCCGAGAGCTCCTCGAGGTTGCTCGAGGTCTGCTCCAGCGCGGCGGCCTGCTCAGACGCACCCTGCGACACCGACTGGCTGGTCTGCGCGATGCGCCCCGAGGCCTCGGCCACCTGGTCCACCGAGCGGGCCACTGCGGCCAGCGCGTCGTGCAGGGCGCTCGCGGTGGCGTTGACCGCGTCCTTGATCTTCGCGTGGTCGCCCTGGAACTCCCCCGTCACGCGGGCGCGCAGGTCTTGCCGCGCCAGCGCCTCCAGCACCTCTGTCGCCGCGTGCACCGGGCCCAGCACGGAGTCCAGCGTCTGGTTCACGCCGTCCACGATCTTGCGGAAGTCGCCGTGGTGCCGCGAGGCGTCGGCGCGGGTGGCCAGCTTGCCCTCGACGGCCGCGACGGACAGCCCGTGGGCGTCGGCGACGAGTGCGTTCACCGCGTCGATGCAGGTGTTGAGGTTCTCCTTCAGGGTGTTGAACTCGCCGTTGTAGCGGTCGGTGATCTTCGGGGGGATCTGGCCCTTGGCGATCTTGTCGACGTAGTCGGCAGCGACGTTGAGGGGGCCCACGACCGAGTCGAGCGTCTCGTTCACGCCCTGGACGATCTTGCGGAAGTCGCCCTGGTGCCGGGAGGCGTCGGCGCGGGTGGCCAGCTTGCCCTCCACGGCGGCGGCCGAGAGCCGGTGCGCGTCGGCGACCAGGGCGTTCACGGCGTCGATGCAGGTGTTGAGGTTGTCCTTCAGCATGTTGAAGTCGCCGCGGTACTCGCGGGTGATCTTCGGGGGGATCTGTCCCTTGGCGATCTTGTCGACGTAGTCGGCGGCGACGTTGAGGGGGCCCACGACCGAGTCGAGCGTCTCGTTCACGCCCTGGACGATCTTGCGGAAGTC
>CAZAIE010001465.1:0-1902 GCA_964485035.1 uncultured Myxococcaceae bacterium
TCGTCTGGGCCGCCTACGCCTGGTGCCTGGACCAGCTCGACAAGCGCGACGACGCGCTGCGCGTGCTCGCCCGCGCGGTCGAGGCCAACCCCTCGGACGAGAAGCTGAAGGCGGGCATGTCGGCGCTGCAGAACGAGAAGAAGTTCAAGATGAAGGCGTACGCGCCAGAGTGGCACCAGTACCACCTCGAGAAGCCGCCCGCGGACATGATGATGGGCCCTGGCGGCCGCCGCGTCGTCTTCCAGCGTCGCTGACGCTCAGGGCCTGAGCGTGAGCTCGTCCTCGCGGTCGAGCGTGAAGGTGCGCTCGACGGCCTCGCTGCGCGGCCCGAACTCCAGCACCAGCTCGGCGCGGTAGCTCCCCCTCGCCAGCCGGACCGCCTGGCGTTGCTGCGACGGCGCGGGCGCCCGCTCGGACCACCGGTACTCGACGTGGCGCTCCAGGACGCCGTCCGCCCGGCGAAGGTCGACCCTGAGGGCGGTGACGCCGGGCCGGCCGGAGAGGTCGTAGACGAGGACCCGCTCCATCGGGGCATCCTGGAAGAACCAGGTGGCCGCCCCCGCGACCAGGAGCAGCGGCAGCACCCGCTTGAGGATCTTCGTGCGTCGCGACGGCTCGGCCACGGTCAGGCCTTCTTGCGCGGGACGCGGCGGGTGGAGGTCTCGGTGACCTTGACCTCCGGCGCCTCGCCGTTCGGGCGCAGGCGGATCTCGGCCTTCACCTCGATGGTCATCTCGGAGATGAGCTTCTTGAGCTCCTCCTTCAGCGCCGCGCTCTCGAAGAAGCGCCGCAGCTCCTCGCCCACCACGCGGAAGAGCTCGTCCTTGCTGCGCCCCGCCTGGCCGACCACGAAGCTCATCACTTCCTTGGGGAGCTTCATGTCCTTGACGTAGGTGCGGATGCCCTCCTCGGTCATGAACACGGCGCCCAGGCCGGCGACCATCGCCCGGCGCAGCATGTCGGAGAGACGGCCGCTGTCGGTGCCGTCGCCCACGCCTGCCTCGCCGTCGCGCTCGTCCCTGGACCCTGGCTCGACGACCTCGGCGTCCTCGATGCCTGCGGGCTTGCTCGGCTGCTCCATGTCGCCTCCGGTGCGGAACCTGGGGCTTTATACCCCAGGTCGCGCACGATCCCGGTGGCCAGGGGGTCAGCCGGGCTGGCCGATCACCGGGCCCTTGGCGTCCACGGCGCGGAGGGAGACCTGGCCGGCGATGTTCCGGGCCATCTCCACGAAGGCCTTGGACTGCGGCGACTCGGGCTGCCCCTCGACGATGGGCACGCCCTTGTCGCCGCCCTGGCGCACCGCGAGGTCGAGCGGGATCTCGCCGAGGAACGGCAGCCCCATCGCGTCGCACGCGCGCCGCCCGCCGCCGGTGTCGAAGATGGGCGTGGCCTGCTGGCAGTGCGGGCAGATGAAGTTGCTCATGTTCTCGACCATCCCGAGGATCGGGATGTTGACCTTGTCGAACATCAGCTTGGCCTTGAGCACGTCGGCCAGCGAGACGTCCTGCGGCGTGGTCACCAGCACCGCGCCCGACGAGCGGATCTGCTGGGAGATGGAAAGCGGCACGTCGCCGGTGCCGGGGGGCAGGTCCACCACCAGGTAGTCGAGGGCGCCCCAGTTCACGTCGCGGAAGAGCTGGATGAGCGCGCCGTGGAGCATCGGCCCGCGCCAGATGAGCGCCTGGTCAGGGTCCACGAGCAGCCCGATGGACATGGCCTTGATGCCGTGGGCGACGACCGGCTCGAGGGTCTTGCCGTCCTGGGAGACCGGCTTCTGCTTCACGCCGAGCATGATCGGCAGGGAGGGGCCGTAGAAGTCGGCGTCGAGCAGCCCGACCGTCGCCCCCTCGCGCTTGAGCGCCAGCGCCAGGTTCACCGCGCAGGTGGACTTGCCCACCC
>CAZAIE010001466.1:0-1899 GCA_964485035.1 uncultured Myxococcaceae bacterium
GATCGGCGGAGTCCTCGAGGTACAGCAGCGTCTCGGAGTCCAGGAAGACCGGCTCGCCGGTGGCCTCGCCCGCGAAGGTGAGCCGGCGGGCGTCGGTGAGCCCGCGCTGCCGGGCCGCGCCCACCTGGGACTCGAGCGCCGCGGTGAGCTCGTTCTGCCAGGCGCGGTACAGCTCGATGTAGCCCTGCCCGAGGTGGTCCTTGGCGGTCGCGTTCACTGCATACGGGATGATCTGGGAGCCGTAGTCGTGGTTGATGCGCGCGAACACGCTGGCCCCGTGACCGTCCGCGAGCCACTGCATGAACCGCGCGCCGTGGAGGTAGGCGGTGCCGCCGCGGGGCCACGTGCTGGGGTAGCCGGTGGCGTCGTCGAGGCCGTAGAGCCCGCCTTCGAGGACCTGGGCACGCAGGTACATGTCGTAGAGCGAGGAGCGCGCGCGACCGCCGCCGCTGAGGACCGACTCCTCGTAGACCGCGAGTCCCTCGATGTACCAGCGCGGCGACAGGCCGTTGGGGACCCAGAGCTGTCCGATGAGCGAGTTCACCACCGAGGGCAGGCCGCGGATGTCGTCGAGGTGGAGGATGTGCGTGTACTCGTGGACCACCAGGTTCCAGACGTAGTCCTCGTAGTCGTTGAGCTCCGAGCGGCTGTCGGGCGGCACGGCGTACAGGTTGACCACCGTGCGCATCCAGGCCGTGGCGCTGCCGTTGGCGCCGTCGGTGGTGTCGGAGACGACCACCTGGACGCGCTCTTCGGGAGCGTGGCCGAGGACCGGGACGAGCCGGGCGTGGGCGGCCTCGAGGGCGCGGGCGCAGCGCTGGGCGAACGGTCCCAGGCCGTCGTGGTAGTGGACGACGAAGTGCGGGGTCTCGAGCGTGTGCCAGCCGAGCGCCGGGTCCCACGCGTGCGCCGGGACGCTCGCGAGCAGGGCGAGGAGCAGCGCGACGGTGGCGAGGAGCCGGGGCATCAGGCGGCGGCCGCGAGGCGCTCCTTGAGGAAGCGCTGGATGCGCAGCGAGATCAGCTCGGGGAGCTCGAGCGGGGCGGTGTGCGTACCCGAGGGGACCACCAAGAGCTCGCTCTTGGGGATGGCGCGGTGCATGCGCTGGCTGAGCCAGAGCGGGGTGAACTTGTCGTGCTCGGCGGCGACGATGAGCGTGGGGACGTCGATGTTGCCGAGGTGGTCCCAGGCAGTGTGCTCGGCGGCGGCCTCGAGGGTGCGCAGGAAGACCAGGGGATCGATCTTCGCGAGGTGCATGAAGTAGGGCTGCATATCCTCGCGGCGCATGAGGTGGCGGTTGACCTCGAACCAGAGCGCGTACTGGAGCGAGAGCTCGGTGGGCATGAAGGCGCGGGTCACGGCGCGGGCGAGCGAAGGGAAGGCCTCCGCTGCCTTCTGTACGTAGGGCATCAGCAGCTTGATCTTGTTGTCGTCGTGGACCGTGTCGAGCGGGTTGCCGTAGGCGCCGCAGATGGGGACCAGGGCGAGCACGCGGTCCGGGTGGCGGCGGTGGAACTCGAGGGCGACCTGGACGCCCATCGAGTGACCGAGGACCACGGCCTTGTCGAGCTTGACCGCATCCATGATCGACGCGAGGTCGTCGGCGGACCAGGCGACGCCGATGTGGCTCTTGTCGGTGGGGACGCCGGACCGGCCGTGGCCGCGGTAGTGCCAGCGCAGCACGCGGTGCGAGGGCGCGAGCTGGCGGGTGAGGTACTTCCAGGCGAAGCCGTCGCAGCCGAGGCCGTCGCACATCACCAGGGGAGGATCGCCCTCGCCGAGCTGGGCGTACCAGAGCTCGGTGCCGTCGGGCTGGGTCAGGGTGTCTTCGCAGTAGAAGCGCATGGAGGCCGGGGATTGTAGCCGCAAGGGCAGGGACGGGGGAGGAGAGCCTGGGAG
>CAZAIE010001467.1:0-1899 GCA_964485035.1 uncultured Myxococcaceae bacterium
GCCTCTGGGCGAGGGTCGCGGGCCCGCAGTGCTCTCGCGCGGCTACGGACGCCAGGGGAGCGGGACGCTCGTGGTCAGCGACGGGCGGGGCGATCTCGCTCAGGTGCGCGAGGCGGGGGACGAGCCGTCGGTCGTCGCGCGCAGGTGCCCTGGAGTGCCCGTCCTGGTCGGCGCGGACCGGCTCGCGCTGGCCCGCCTCGCCGTGGAGCGGTTCGGGGCCCGGACGCTGGTGGTGGACGACGGCTTCCAGCATCTGAAGCTGGCGCGGGACCTGGACGTCGTGGTCCTGGACGCGACCTGCCCCTTCGGCAACGGCCACCTCTTGCCCCGGGGCCCGCTGCGCGAGGGGCCCGACGCGCTCGCCGCAGCAGGGGTGGTCTGGCTCTCGAAGGTGGACCAGGCGGAGGCGGGTCGGGTCGCGGCCCTGGTGGATCGGGTGCGGTCGCTCACCGCCGCGCCGATTGTCCAGTCGGCGTACCGTGTGGTGGACGTCGTCGACGAGGCAGGGGCGAGCCTGGGGACCCAGGCGCTCCGTGGCCGGCGGGTGCTGATGCTGGCTGGCCTCGCTCGTCCCGGGTCGTTCCGCGCCACGCTGCGCAGCCTCGGCGCCGAGGTGGGGGCGGAGCTCGTGCTGCGCGACCACCAGTGGCTCGGCGAGGCAGAGCTCGCGGCGGCGCGGCGGCTGCTCGAGCGGCACGGACTCGGGGCGATGGCGCTGACAGAGAAAGATGCGGTGCGCCTGCCCGCACGCGCGGGGATTCCCTGCGCGGTGGTGCGGATCGAGCCGGCGATCCTCGATGGGGCGGAGGCGCTCTCCCGGGCGCTCGAGGCGACATGGGCGCGCTGATGTCCCTGCTCTGCCGGCTCTCGCGCGGCCAGGCCCAGGCGCTGCTGCGCTTCCTCGCCGGGCTGGCCTTCCTGCTGGGCGTCCGGCGGCGCGTGGCGCTCGAGAACCTGCGGCTGGCGTACCCCCGGCTGACTGGCCGCGAGCGCCTCCGGCTGGCGTGGGCCAACTACCTGCACCTCGGGACCTGCGCGGCCGACTTCCTGCGCAGCCCGGCGATGTCGGACGAGGAGCTCTTCGCGCTGATCGACCCCGGGGACTGGGACGTCCTGCAGCGTGCGCTGGACGCCGGACAGGGCGTGGTGGCCTGCACGGCGCACCTGGGGAACTTCGAGCTCCTGGGCGTCTACGCGGCGCGCCGGCGGACCCCCATGGCCATCCTCACCCGGCCCCTGAAGGGCTCGGCCAACGCGCGCTGGGTGGGCACGCGGGCCCTGGCCGGCATCCGCGAGATCCACAAGGGGATGGACAACCTCGTGGACTCGGTGAAGCGGGGCGAGGTCCTGGCGCTGCTCATCGACCAGAACATGCTGCCCCGGCGCGCAGTGTTCGTGCCCTTCTTCGGGAAGCTCGCGGCGACCACCCCGGCGCCCGCGGTCGTCGCGGAGCGCACCGGCGCGCCGCTGGTGCTGGCCTACCTGCTGCGCCAGGGCGATGGACGGTACCGCGTCTGCGTCGAGGGGCCGCTCCGCTTCGAACGCAGCAGCGACGACCGTGCGGCGGACATCCTGGGGTTCACCCGGGCCCTGAACGAGCGGCTGGAGGCGGTGGTGGCGCGGCACCCGGAGCAGTGGTTCTGGGTGCACCGCAGGTGGAAGACGCGGCCGGAAGGGGAGGGCGAGTAGGCCGCGTCGTTCACCGCTGCATCAGCGCGAAGACGCCCCAGCCCAGGTACTCGCGCGTGTAGGTGGCGTAGCGCACGGGCTCCGAGGTCAAGCTGGCCCGGACCTCCTTCGCGAAGTCGTTGCGAGGGTTGGCCTCGAGCCAGCGGCGCATGGTGAGCCACTTGGCCGCCTCGTAGCGGTCCCAGCCGTCCTGGTCGGCCAGCACCATTT
>CAZAIE010001468.1:0-1899 GCA_964485035.1 uncultured Myxococcaceae bacterium
TCGGCTTCTCGCCGGACAAGATGCTGCAGGGCCGGCTCTTCTCCTACGGCGACGCGCAGCGCTACCGGCTGGGCGTGAACCACCACCAGATCCCGGTGAACCGGCCGCGCTGCCCCTTCCACAGCTACCACCGCGACGGGCAGATGCGGGTCGACGGCAACTTCGGCGGCACGCTCGGCTACGAGCCCAACAGCTTCGGTGAGTGGCAGCAGCAGCCCGACTTCGCCGAGCCCCCGCTCTCGGTCGAGGGTGCAGCGGACCACTGGAACCACCGGGTGGACGAGGACTACTACTCGCAGCCCGGAATGCTCTTCCGGCTGATGTCGCCCGCGCAGCAGCAGGTCCTGTTCGAGAACACCGCCCGGGCGATGGGCGACGCGCCCAAGGAGATCAAGGTGAGGCACGTCGGGAACTGCCTCAAGGCCGACCCGGCCTACGGCGCCGGTGTCGCCAAGGCCCTGGGCCTCGCGCTCGAGGAGGTTCCCAGGTAGCTGGCTTCGCGCAGGGCAAGGGGCGACGGGAGACCCGTCGCCCTTTGCTCAGGGTGGACGTGGACCGGATGGACTGGGTCGACGGTGTGGACTGGGTCGACGCCAGCCAACGTGCGGCATGGCTCCTCGAGGCGTGTCGGTGTACACCTGCCTTGCCCTCCATGACGGACCCGGCCGCCAGCCCCGCACCAGAACGCCGCCGCGCCTGGCTTTGGGTGCGTCGGGCGCTCGTGGGCATCGGCCTGCTGGTGCTCCTGGTCGCCGCAGCCGTGGTGCTCCTGGTCCGCAACCTCGACCAGCCCTGGGTCAAGCGGCACGTCCAGGTCCAGGTCCGCGCCGTTGCCGCGCTGGACCTCGACTACCGGACGACGCAGGTCTCTTCCTCGGGCGTGGTGATCGAAGACCTGGTCGTCCTCACGCCGGAGCCACTGCGCCCCATCGCCCCCGAGTTCGTGCGGGTCGGCCGGCTCGAGGCGCGCTGGACCCTGGCCTCGCTGCGCGACACGGTGGGCTCCCGGCTCACCGGGCTCTCGCTGCAGGACGTGGGGGTCGTCCTGGTCAGCGACGAGAAGCTGGGGGCCACCCTCGACGCGCTGGGCTCTTCCGCCCCCGACCCGAAGCCGCCCACGCCGCTCTCCGGACAGGCCGCGGCGCTGCTCTCCTCGCCCTTCCCGGTGGCCCGCATCGAGCTTGCGCGGGCGGGAGTGACGCTGGTGCAGTCTTCTGGCGGGAAGGTCGCCGAGCGGCTCTCGCTGCAGGGGATGGGGCTCGCTCTGGACGCGGCGAAGGCGTCCACCGGCGGCTGGGGGCTCACGCTCGCCGCCGGCTCGGCCCAGGCACCGGTCGCGCTCTCGGTCACGCGCACGGGACACGGCTCGGCCTCGCTGCAGCTCGCGCTGGCCGCCTCGGCCGACTCCAGGCAGGCGAAGGTGGCGCTGGACCTCGGGGTCTTGAAGCAGTCGCTGGTCCCGGGGCTGGTCGTCGAGAAGCTCCTGGGCCTGGGCGCCAGCGCGGCATTCGAGGTCTCGGCCGGGCAGACGCAGGTGGCAGTCGGCCGGCTCGACGCGGCCGATGGCGCGCTCTCGGCCTCCGGGGCGCTGGTCCTCGCGGATCGTGGTGCGGCCCCGCTCTTGAAGGAGCTGCGCGGCGCGGTCGACCTGGGCCGCGCGCTGCGGCTCGTGCCCCCGGGGCTGGTCGAGCTGCCGGTCGGCCTGGAGTCGGGGAGGGCGGGCTTCGAGGTCCTGGGGCTGCGGCTCGAGACCCTGCCCAGGCTCGAGGCCAGCGGCAGCGC
The DNA here is from genome assembly GCA_964485035.1 of uncultured Myxococcaceae bacterium. Taxonomy (GTDB): domain Bacteria; phylum Myxococcota; class Myxococcia; order Myxococcales; family UBA5297; genus CAZAIE01. Next base: position 1,783 of record CAZAIE010001468.1, read on the forward strand.
GAAGGTCGACGCCGAGGCGCGCGTCGTGACCCTGGCGCTGCCCGGCGTGGATCTGCGGGTCCCTTCCGTCCGTGCCTCCGTCGGCGCAAAGCCCAAGAAGGGCGCAGGGCTCGAGGT
>CAZAIE010001469.1:0-1898 GCA_964485035.1 uncultured Myxococcaceae bacterium
CCGGAGGTGGCGGCGATGACGAGGGCAGCGATGCTGGTGCTGGCGGTGGGCGGGGTGGTCGCGGCGGCACCGGCCGCCGCGAAGACCCGGCTGGCGGTCGTGGAGCTCGCCGCGCCGCCCAACCTCTCGGGCATCGCCGACAAGCTCGCGCAGGACATCGTCGACGTGGCCCGGCGCGATCCCAAGCTTGCGGTCGTGCCCCCGCTCGAGGCCGCGGCGGCGCTCGGCCCGGAGCCGCTGAAGAACCTCAAGGCGTGCGGCGGCCGACCCGGGTGCGTCACCTCCCACGGCAAGGCGCTGATGGTGGACCGGCTGGTCGTCGGCAGCCTCGACCGCACCGAGAACAGCTACCTGGTGAAGCTCTTCCTCATCGAGGTGAAGTCCGCCACCGTGGTCGCCACCGTCGACAGGTCCATCCTCATCGCCTCGCGTCGGCTCCAGGCCGACGTCGCCGCGGCCATCCCGGGGCTGCTGCGCGGCGAGGCCGAGGCCCGGGGCAAGCTCGCGGTGGTGACCAGCAAGGCGGGCGCCACGGTCCTCTTCGACGGCGACGTCGCGGGGAAGACGCCGCTCACCCTCGAGGCCAAGCCCGGCAAGCACACCCTCAAGGTCGCGCGGGAGGGATTCCTCCCGGTCGAGCGCTTCGTGAACGTCACCGCGGGGACGACGGAGACGGTGACCCTCACCCTCACGCCCATCCCGGGGGCGGTCCAGGAGGAGGAGGTCCCGGTGCCCCAGAAGCCGCAGGCCGCGGTCGGGACGACTGCCTCTGCCGGCTACACGGTCCCGGCGGCGAGCTGGGTCCTCGGTGGCCTGGCCGTGGCGGCGGCGGGGACGGGCGCCTACTTTGCCGTCACCACCTCCCAGGCCGCCTCGAAGGCGGGCGCCGGTCCGGTCTACTCCATCACCCGCGAGGAGGCGCTGGCCGGGAAGCGGGACGCGCTGGTCGCCAACGTCTGCTTCGGCGTGGCGGGGGCCGCGGCGGTGACTGCGGTCCTGCTCGGGGTGCTGCTGCCCCAGCCCTCGCCCCAGGCTCCTGCGCCCCAGGCCGTCCTCGCGCCCATCCCGGGCGGGGCGGCGCTCTCCCTCTCTGGCTCTTTCTGAAGCGAGGACCGAACCCATGCGCCCGTGCCTCGTGACCCTCGCGCTGCTCGCGCTCGCGTCCTGCACCTTCAAGCCCGACCCCGACCAGGAGACCTTCGTCTGCTCCGCCGCCAAGGACTGTGGAGAGGGGTGGACCTGCGTCGCGCAGGAAGACGGCTCCGCGCGCTCTCTCTGCGTGAAGGAGTCGGAGATCTCCCCGGAGACCTGCAACGGGAAGGACGACGACCGCGACGGCGTGGCGGACGATGCGCCGGCGCTGGTGGGCGAGGCGTGTGACACCTCGGCCAAGGGCGAGTGCGGCAAGGGTGCGCGGGTCTGCGCGGCCGGAGTGCTCGGCTGCACCGGACCCGCGGCGGTCGCCGAGGCCTGCAACGGGAAGGACGACGACTGCGACGGCGCCACCGACGAGGACTTCGACCTCGCCAAGGACCCCCTGAACTGCGGCACCTGCGGCAAGGCCTGTGGCACCGGAGCGGTGTGCATCGCCGGGGCCTGCTACGAGGCGCTGTGCGCGGACGGCCTGGACAACGACGGGAACGCGGCCACCGACTGCGCCGACTCCGCCTGCGACAAGCAGGCGTGCGGGGAGGGGTGCCTCTGCCTGGCCCAGGCGGCGGTGGAGACCTCGTGCGACGACGTGAAGGACAACGACCGCGACGGGAAGACCGACTGCGCCGACGAGGCCTGCGCCGCCAAGGCGTGCCAGGCCAACGGGTTCGTGTGCCAGGGCGCCGCCTGCGTGTGCCCCGGAGCCGAGGCGGCGCAGGAGCTGACCTGCACGGATGGCCTGGACA
>CAZAIE010001470.1:0-889 GCA_964485035.1 uncultured Myxococcaceae bacterium
CCCTGAGACTCCCGCGCCCGCCGCCGAGCCGGCTGCTGCTGCGTCCTCAGGCGACCCGAGCCAGTCCAACAACGCCCTGCCTGCCGCCGAGGACGCCCCACGCCGTCGCCGTCGCCGGAGGCGCCGCCGCGGCCGCCGTGGCGCCAGCCCCGAGGGCGCGGCCTCGCCCGAAGCCCCCGAGGGAGCAGCCACGCCCGAGACCGACGCCGAGGAGGGCGAGGACGACGCCGCGGATGCCCCCGACGCAGCCCCCGAGCCGGCCGGTGAACCGCGCCGCAGCCGCGACCGCGACGAGGACCGCGACGAGCGTCCCAGCGCAGCCACCGTGCGCGACGACGGTCAGCCCGCCGACATCGACCCCTCGCGCCTCGACTTCGAGGGCCTGAAGATCCTGAACCGGCTGCACCGTTTCGGCCACGAGGCGTACTTCGTGGGCGGCTGCGTGCGCGACCTCCTGGTCGGCCGGCAGCCCAAGGACTTCGACATCTGCACCTCGGCCCACCCCAACGAGGTCCGCTCACTCTTCCGCAACTGCCGGCTGATCGGTCGGCGCTTCCGGCTGGCGCACATCTTCTTCCGGGGCGGGAAGATCATCGAGGTCGCGACCTTCCGCTCGAACCCGGTGGAGACCGAGGCCGGCGAGGAGTTGCCCGAGGACCTGCTGATCACCCGGGACAACGTCTTCGGCAACGCCCAGGAAGACGCCCTGCGCCGGGACTTTACGGTCAACGGCCTCTTCTACGACATCCGCCGCGGCCGGGTGATCGACTACTGCGACGGGCTGAAGGACCTGGCCGCGAAGACCATGCGCACCATCGGCAACCCCGAGGTGCGCATGCGCGAGGACCCGGTGCGCATCCTGCGCGCGGTCCGCTTCGCGGCGCGGCTG
>CAZAIE010001470.1:899-1892 GCA_964485035.1 uncultured Myxococcaceae bacterium
CCCGCACACCTACGCGGCGATGGAGGGCGCGGCCGAGGACCTGCCCCGCTGCGCCCCGGCGCGGCTCTTGGAGGAGGTGCTGCGGCTGCTGCGCGGCGGCCATTCCCGCCGGGCCTTCGAGCTGCTGCACGCGCTGGGAGCGCTGCGGCTGCTCCTCCCGCCCATGGCCGAGTACCTCGACGAGGCCGGCGAGGAAGGCGCGGCGGACCTGCTCGCCCGCCTGGGCGCGCTCGACGTCCGGGTCCGCCAGGCGCCGGTGGACGACTCGGTGATCATCGCGGCGATGCTGCACCCGCTCACGCGGCTGCGCAGCGAAGAGAGCGCCGACGAGATGTCGCCCGGCGAGGCGGTGGACTCGGTGCTGGAGCAGATGGTCCAGGAGGCGCGGCTGCCCCGGCGGCTCGCCGACCGGGCGCGGATGCTGCTCTGGGCGCAGTCCGTCCTCTCCGGAGAGCGCCGGCGCCGCCGCTCGCTGAGCTCGTTCCGCAAGCACCCGGTCTTCCCCGACGCGCTGGTGCTCCTGGAGATCGCCGCGGACGCCACCGGCCAGGGCGTGGAGATGGTGGAGCGCTGGCGGAGCGGGAAGCCCGTGGACCTGCCGCCGCCCCCCGGGGAGCCGGCCGGGACTGGCCGCAAGCGCCGCCGCCGTCGCCACCGCCGCCGCGGCGGGCCAGACAGCGAGGACGGCACGCCGCCCGCGCCTCCGGCCCCGGTCACCAGCTGAGCCGTCCCGTGCCGGGAGAGTGGTAGTTTCCCCCGGCATGGCGCTCCTGCTCCCGCTCCTCCTCGTGGCCCACGTCGCCCACGAGGCGTTCCATGCCATCGTCGCCCGCCTCATGGGGCTCACGACCACCCGCTGGCGCCTGGGCTTCGGCTCGGTGCGCCAGGAGCGGCTTGGCCTGCAGATCGGCCGGGTGCCGCTGGGGCTGTTCTTCGACTTCGAGCACGCATCCTTCCAGGCCGCGCCGCACTGGAAGCGCACGGCAGTGCTGC
>CAZAIE010001471.1:0-1890 GCA_964485035.1 uncultured Myxococcaceae bacterium
TCCACGAGGCGCACCTGAGGGCCATGGACTCGCTCGCCTGGCGCGAGCCCTTCCGGGCGCGCAGCTACGTGGTGCTGGACTGCGAGATGACCGGGCTCGACCCCGCGCGCGACGAGATCCTCTCCGTCGGCGCGGTGCGGGTGCGCGAGAACCGGGTGCTGCCGCAGGAGCGCTTCTACCAGGTGTTCAAGCCGGAGGACGCGGTCTCGCCGAAGGAGGTCATCCTCATCCACGGGCTGGGGCCCGAGGAGGTCTCGCGCGGGCGGCCGCTGCCCGAGGCGCTCGACGCGCTGCTCGCGTTCCTGGGGGACTCGGTGGTGGTGGGGCACTTCGCGGAGATCGACCTCGCCTTCCTCAACGCGGCGCTGGTGAAGCACCGGGGCGCGCCGCTGCTCCTGCCGGTGCTGGACACGCGCCGGCTCTACCGCTGGTGGTGGTCGCGGCAGCCCGGAGCGCCGCCCAACCCCGAGGAGAGCCTGGAGGCGGCGGTCGCCACGCTCGACCTGCCGCGCTACCCGGCGCACCACGCGTTCTACGACGCGCTGAGCGCGGCGCTCCTGTTCCTCAAGCTCCTCGACGCCTTCGAGGCCGCGGGCGAGGTCCAGTTCCGCGCGCTCTTCAAGGAGGCGGGGGTGTACTGAACCACGAACGTTCGAAAGCTTCTCGGGCCGAGAAGATTTGTGGTGGGTCGTGAGGCCTGCTCTCGACCCTCAACTCTCGACTCTCGACCGCGGCTCCGCCGCTGGATGGTCGGCACGAGCACTTCGGTTGCGGCGGAGCCGCGCTGGGGTGGTCATGCAACGGACCAAGGGGCTCCGTGTCGAGCAACCGTCGCCCTCTCGCAGACGACCGGATGGGGGTCGATGGCTCGAACCCGCTGTCGAAGTTTCTGCAAGACGTCAGCGGGGTCGATTGCGCGAGGGAAGAGCTTGGAGTGCTTGGTGGGTTGCTCCAGATGCAGGACGACCCTGAGTCGGGTTCCACGCAATGTCGCTTGGGCCAGCCTCTGCTCGGGCTCATCGTTTGCGTGGATCCTGGCTGGCAGCATCGCGGCGAGGGTGTCGCACACCTTGGCTGCCACTTCGTCCGCCAGGTCGATGACCTTGGTTCGAGGATGCTGGCGATAATCCTTGACCTCGACGAACCAGACCACCTTCGCAGGCGTGACCACCAGAAGGTCGATTGCCTTCAGGCCTGGCCGGGCCCTTCCCCATTGGTTGCGATAGAACGACCAACTGTCGTAGCGGCTCGAGAGACAATCGGGGTCAATGGTGAACAACAGCCCATCGATATCGACGACTGGCACCTAGACCTCCTGGAGATACCTGTCGGATTGACCGAGTTCCTCGTCGAGTGACGCGATATCGCCGATGTCGTCAATCGTCTTCCCCTGGGCGACCTCGACACCATCGAGGCTGGGGTGGAGGCGCCAAGGACAAACAAGGCGCCTTCCCCCCTGTCAGCCCGATGTATGCGCTGAGCCCACGGCCCCCAGCGACTGATTCGCGATGTCGTTGACCAAGCCAGCCGAGGTGCGAACCGGCCCAGAAGGTACACCTCCGGCGGGGCGCAGTGCGACCGGCGCTGCGAGCTACCTGGACGCTCAGTCGGGTGACGGCGGGTCGATGCCGGGGTCTTGCGGCGGCGGGTCGAGCCACTCGACCTGCCAGTAACGTCGCCGCGCGGGCTCGGGCGGAGGCGCCCGCTCCTGGATGCCCAGGCGGTCGAGGATCTCGCTGGCCTCCTTCGACGCCACGATGAACGCGGTCAACTTCCGCCGCCCTCCGCACTTGTCGCAGCGCAGGACGTCCACCGCGAAGGTCCGGGCGAGCAACTGGGGCCAGTCGAGGAACCTCGGCCGCTCGGGGTCCCCGGGGCCCTCGAGGTAGT
>CAZAIE010001472.1:0-1889 GCA_964485035.1 uncultured Myxococcaceae bacterium
CACCGAGCGGTAGCGCGGGTCCGAGAGCAGCGCCGCGAGGTTCTGCTGGGTGAGCGGGTTCTCCCACATCGAGGTGTTCATCGCCGGGGCGAGCAGCACCGGGCACTTCGCCGCCAGCAGTGAGGTGGTGACCGCGTCGTCGGCCATCCCCGCGCGGATGCGCGCGAGCAGGTTGGCGGTCGCCGGCGCGACCACGAAGAGGTCCGCGAGCTTGCCAGTCACCAGGTGGCCGAAGGTCGCGTCCTGCTGCAGGTCGAAAAGGTTGGTGAGCACCGGGTTGCCGGTGAGCGCCTGGAAGGTGAGCGGGGTGACGAACTCCAGCGCGTTGCGGGTCATCACCACCCGCACCGTCGCGCCGCGCTTCATCAGGAGCCGGGCCAGCTCGCAGGCCCGGTAGACCGCGATGCCGCCCCCCACCCCCAGGACCACCGTCTTCTTGGCCAGCGCGCTCATGTTCGGGCTCCCGGGACTCAGAAGATGTAGCGGACCGCGGCCGCCACCTGGTGGACCTTGCCGCCGTAGGAGTAGCTGGGGACCGGACCGCCCGACGCCTTCTCGGCGACGCGGTCCACCAGCACCAGCCCCTGGTAGACGAGGTCGATGTGCACCGGCTTGGAGAAGATCTCCAGGGGCTCGACGAAGTTGAGCCCCAGCCCCACTGAGAAGGAGTGGGTGTCGGAGTCGAGCAGGTTGTGGTCGCCGTTCTGCAGCGGCACTGGAGTGGGCCGGAACGAGTAGCCGACTCGCACCGCGAAGCGCGGGATGATCCAGTACTCGAGGCCCACGTGCGGCTCGAGGGTGTCCACCAGGCCCGGCGGTGTGTCGGGGCTGATGGCGTCGAACTTGCCATCGGCGCCGAGCGCGTCCAGCGCGTCGCTGTCGGCCACGAAGCTCACGCGGACGGTGGGGTCCGGCGCCTCGGACCAGAGGGCGTAGCGCAGCTCGGCCGAGGCCACCAGCGGCCCCCAGCTGTACTGCACCCCGGCGGTGAAGGTGTGCGGCGAGTAGTGGACGATGCCCTCCATCACCATGGTCACCGTGGCCACGTCCACGATGTCGAAGGTGGTGGGCATGCTGTAGTTCATGTGCAGCGCCGCGCGGTACCCGGCGGCGATCCGCAGGCCGAGCTTCTCGAAGTTCAAGGTCAGGCCCGCCAGCGGCGCCGCGCGGATCATCAGGTCGTTGCGCAGCGCGCGGCGCTCGAACTCGTTGTTGAACATGTTCACGCGGAAGTCGAAGCCGCCGATGAGCGCCCCCAGGACCTGCGCCCCACCGCCGATCTGCAACCAGTCGAAGACCCGGATGCCCGCGCCCAGCGCCACCACGATGCGGTCGGGGGACGACTGGTAGAAGTACCAGCTGGGGGTGTTGGGATCGATCGCCTCGGTGCGCAGGAGGTTGTTGGTGGGCAGGTACAGGCCCAGCCCCAGCGCCAGGCGGTTGCGCACCTTGCCACCCAGCGGGAAGAGCACGCCCAGGGTCAGGCCGCTGAAGTCGGGCGGCTGCGCAGCCTGGAGCTTCGCCGAGTCGGAGAGAGAGAGAGCGTGCACGTCCATCACCGGCTGGACCCAGTTCACGCCCAGTCCGAAGGAGACGTCCTTCTGCAGCACCAGCAAGGAGGGGTTGAAGTAGCTCGCGACGTGGTTGTCGCCGGAGGCCACCTGCGCCCCGCCCATCGCCTGGCCGCGGGGCTCGAAGCCGAACTGGTCGAAGACGTTCGCTCGCGCCGGCGTCGCACCCACCACCAGCGCCGCGAGAAGGAACCGCAGGACCGTTCGCATCCGACCTCCACCCGGCACCTCCGGGGTCCGGGACTTCTATGGGGGCCCGCGCAGCCTGTCAAACCGGGAGTCGCTCAGGGCTCGGGCGCTGCCGGCGAGGCGTTACCG
>CAZAIE010001473.1:0-1887 GCA_964485035.1 uncultured Myxococcaceae bacterium
GCCGGGGAGGCTGGGAAGTGGTTCGGGGCGGAGGGAGGGGGAGTCGGAAAGGGTGAATCGCAGGACCGAGAGGAGCAGGTCGGCCGTGTTGGGAAGCGGACACGGTTCCGCGTATCGTCCGCTCCGTCGCTGGTCACTGAGCGGAAGTGCCCTGGGAGGACCATGGAGATCACCGGCAGCGAGAGGATCCTGGAACGACGCACCTGGTTGTCGGCGGTCTTGCTGGTCGCAGGGGCCGCCTGCGCTCGCCCCGCGCTCGTGCGGCACGCGGCAGGTATCCAGGGGCCCTGCATCGGGGGAGCGCTCAGGCTCGAGCAGATCGTGGAGGCGTGCACCTCGAGTTGGGAGACCAGGCCGGCTCCGCCTCCGCCATCTCTCCAGGTGGAGATCGTGCCGGCGGAAGTCACCGTGAGATCCGGTGACGAGGTCGAGGTCACCGTGAAGATGACCAACCTCGGAACTGCCCCCCTGGACCTCGATGTGAAGCTGGGGTGTCTGGAGTTCGAGGCGGGGGCACACCGCACAGGTGCCGCTGCACGCGCGGACGAGGAGTACTCGGACGAGTGCACGGACGTGGGCGGGCTCTGCGGGAGCGTCCACGTCCGGGTCACCCTCGAGCCGCAAGGGGTGCTGACGAAGGGCGTGGTCTTCGCGGCGAGGGTGAAGCGGCTCGAGAAGGCGGGGGACGACTGCGACTGGCGTGCGGCCGGCGCTCTGCCTCCCGGCCGGTACCGGCTCCGCGTCGCACTCCCGTTCTACGACCCGGTTCCTGGAAAACCCGACTCGTATGAGCTGCGGGCCGTGGAGGGCTCGGTCGTGGTGGTGCCGTAGCCCTACCGCTGCCGCCAGGGAGGAACGCGCTGGGGCAACCAGGGCGAGCGAATGCTCGCGTGCGATGTCGGACCTTCCTGTAGCGACTCGACCCAGAGAACGGATCTGCAGACCCGGCGGCACCGTCACGACATCTGCACCAGGGTCTCGGCGATGACGTGCCAGCCTTCGCGCCCGTCCTCGAGCAAGTAGACCGTCCCGCGCCCGCAGTCGTAGCCGCAGTGGAACTTCACGTAGACCAGCGCTCGGGTGTGCGCGTTGTCGAAGGCCACCCGGGAGACGTCGAACACGCCCATCGCGTTGGGGTGCGTCCGCCAGAAGCAGGGCCAGTCTGCCTTCTCGGGCGAGGCGTCCGGTTCCTTGCAGCGCAGCACCTGGGTTCGTTCGCGCTCGTCGAGGAGGGACACCGGCAGCGAGAGACCAAACCGGTTTTCGAGGAAGGCAGGCGGCAAGGGTCGGAAGTGCGTCGCCAGGTCCCAGTCCCTGCAGGCGCTGTCCTCGCGGCAGGTGCCCGGCGGGGTCATCGGCCAGGGAGGGACCGTCTTGCGCGCCAGGACCACCGCACCCAGCTCCCAACTCGCGGCTTCGTGTCGGAGGACGGCGCGGTACACGGCGTAGTCCTCCTTCCCCGGAACCGGGGCGGCGTCGGGGGTCTTGGGCCGACAGGCGGTCGCGAACAGGGCGAGGGCCAGGGCGAGTTGAGCGACCGGGTGGCGCACGAGTGGGAGAGACAAGGTCTGCCTTGTGGCTGGGGTGGAACGGCCGGTCATACAGACAGCGCTCAGGTTGGGTGGTTCGGGAATGGCAGCGACACGAAGCACGTCGAGCAGGCAAACGGCCCCGAAACGAGACGGAGCTGCCGGCCTCCGCGCCGGTGCGGGCGTGCGGACGGACGGACGGGCGTGCGGACGGATCCAGCCGCTCGGGCGCGACCTATATAAAGGTGGGTTGGCAGCGAAACACCGACGGTGGACGTAGCGGGCCGGCACCCAGCATGCCCCGCCTGGGGTGTGCCGGCGATTCCCGCGCACCCGAGAGCAGCCGAGGCTACGAGAC
>CAZAIE010001474.1:0-1884 GCA_964485035.1 uncultured Myxococcaceae bacterium
GGTAGGGGCTGAAGCCCCCGGTCGAGGGGACCGAGAAGTAGCGGCGCAGCGGGCCGGGGGACTCGGTCATGGCGCTCGGCTGGTCAGCTCTTGCTGGCCTGCTTGTCGTACTTCTTGAAGCGCTTGGCGCGCGCTTTGTCCTCGACCTTCAGCTCCTTGTCCTTCACCTTGTCCGCGCGCCGCTGGGCCGCCTCTTCCTCGTTCGGGGTGAACTTGAACTGGAAGGCCATCGCCGCGATGGAGACGCAGCCCGCGAGCCCCAGCGAGAGCACCGGCGCGCCGAAGAGCATGGGGCCCAGGGGCGTGTAGGTCGAGAGCCCGAGCAGGCCGAGGACGAAGAGGGCCGCCCCGATGAGCGAGCTGACGATGACCGCGACGATGCGGTTGACGACGATGGCCACGACGCCGCCGAGGAGGAAGCCGGGGATGAAGCCCAGCCAGTAGTCCGCCTCGCCGGCCAGCTCGCCGCCCACGGTCGCCCCCAGGGCCCCGAAGGCGACGAAGAGGACGATGGGAGGCCACACCGCCGCAGCGAGGCCGGCAAGGCCTGCAGCGATGTACGAGGCCATCTTGGGGGCGAGGTGGATGAAGCCGGCCGCCTTCGGCGCCAGGGCGTACGCCACCAGGGCCGCGACGGGAGTCATGATCAGCCGCAGGACGATCGGCCGCCCGCCCAGCAGGCAGGTGATGAGACCGGCGAAGGTCATCGCCACGGCGAGGAAGAGCGGGAGGTCCTTGGCCAGGGCGACGAAGGACGTGGCGTCGAAGTCGACGCCGTGCACGCCGCCCAGCCGGTCCAGGAGCTTGAGGTAGGTATCGAACATCGGCTCGGCTCAGCGCAGCATCACCAGCCCGAGCGCGAAGAGCTGCACGGCAGCGATCGCCAGGCCGGCCGCGAGGGTGCGCAGGTCGATGCCGGTCCGGGCCAGGACCTCCCGGGCGGCCTCCTTCACGTCCTCTGCGGCCGCGGGGTCGGCGAGGGCTCGCTCGGCCTCCGCCCGCATGCCGCGGTTGTCGCCTGCAACGAGCCGCTCGACCCACTCCTGCTTGCGGGACAGGGGGGAGGGCGCCGGCTTCTGCTCTTCCTTGGTCTTGGTCGCCATGGCGGGCGGACACTAGCAGAGTTGTGCCCGCCGGGAGGACGCCGAAAACGGGCGAGCGGGGGAGGTCAGATGCTGTAGATTGCGCGCGGCCGGAATGGTCCCGGCCGTGGCCCGGTTTCCGAAAAGCGCGCATGAACCGACGGGCATTCCTCAAGGCAGCGGCGCTGGGCGTAGGGGCGGCCTTCGTCCCTTCGCGGGCGCACGCCTTCGGGGACACGTCGAAGTTCATCCCCGCGGTGGTCCGCCACGGAGGGCGCTGGGACACCCGCCCCAACGGGCTGCGCCGCCTCTGCTGGGAGCTCTCCGGGCGCACCAGCGTCGAGGTCTATCCGGAGGCGCGCGCGTTCGCGCTCAGCGAGCGGGCCCTCTTCAAGTACCCCTTCCTCTACTTCGGCGGGGAGGGGAGCTTCCCTCCGCTGTCCGAGGACGAGGTCGCGAACCTGCGCCGGTACCTGACCTACGGCGGGTTCCTGCTCGCGGACGCCAACGACGGCTCCAACGGGGACGGGTTCGACGCGTCCTTCCGGCGCGAGCTGGCGCGGGTGCTGCCCAACGCCCCGCTGACCCGGCTGCCTCCCGAGCACGTCATCTACAAGTCCTTCTACCTGCTGGACCGTCACGGGGGCCGCCTGCTCACCCGGCCGTTCCTGGAGGCGGCCACCCTGGGCCGGCGCGCGGCCGTCGTCTACTCGCAGAACGACCTGGGAGGCGCCTGGAGCCGCGACGAGCACGGGGACTGGGAGTTCGAGTGCTCGCCCGGCGGGGAGGGCCAGCGGGAGAT
>CAZAIE010001475.1:0-1884 GCA_964485035.1 uncultured Myxococcaceae bacterium
GGCCTGGAGCGTCTCGAGCCGGTACCCCTCCGAGGAGACCGTCAGGCGGACGCGTGCGCCGAGGGAGAGGCCGACGAGGGCGAGCCAGCCGAGGGCGGCCAGTGCGAACCCCACCCGCGGAGCCAGGGCGAGGGCCGCGGGGACGCCGAGCAGCCCCGCGAGCAGCGCCAGGTTTGCGAGCGCTCCCGCGCGATCCCAGAAGGTGAGTCGCAGGTGGGGGGCGCTGCTCATGTCCGTCTCCCGGATGCCGCTGATGCTACCCGAGCCGAAACGGGCTTCGGGCGTCCTCGACTACACTTGCTCGGATGCCACTCCCCGCGTACCAGCCGACCCCCGGTTCTCCCGAAGAGCGCGAGTCGTACCTGGCCCTGCAAGGCCGCCTGCGCAGGATGTTCGACGAGGTCTACCCACGGCCCGAGGCGCCGCGCGGCGTGGTGGTGCTGCCCGGCCTGAGCCTGGACCGCGAGACGCTCGCCAAGCTCACCGGCGCGCAGTTCTACGAGGAGCGGCAGCTCTCGATGCTCGCGTGGCTCCGGCTGCCGCGGACGCAGGTCATCCTGCTCACCAGCGCGCCCATCCCCGAGGCGCTGGTGGACTACTACCTCGGCATGTTGCCGGGCGTGCCGCACGGCCACGCTCGCCAGCGCCTGACGCTGCTGAGCTGCAACGACACCAGCGACGAGACGCTCACCCGGAAGATCCTCGCGCGCCCGCGCCTGGTCGAGCGCATCCGCCGCGCCATCGTCGACCCCTCGGTCACGCACCTGACGGCGTTCAACACCACGCCCGACGAGGTGACCCTCGCGGTGCAGCTGGGCATCCCGCTCTACGGCTGCGACCCGGCGCTGAACCACCTGGGCACCAAGAGCGGCAGCCGCAAGGTCTTCCGGGAGGCCCAGGTCCCGCTGCCCGACGGTGTCGAGGACCTGCACGGGCTCGACGATGCGGCGCGAGCGGTGGTGGAGCTGCGCGGGCGCAACCCGGGACTGCGGCGGGTGGTGCTCAAGCTCGAGGAGGGCTTCTCGGGCGAGGGGAACGCGACCCTCGACCTTCCCAGCGAGACGCGCGACGCATCGGCGATGCGCGGGTGGATCCTCCAGGCGCTGCGCCCCGAGGCGCCCGGGCAGCGCCCCGAGCAGTTCCTCGACGCGTACACGCGCATGGGCGGCATCGCGGAGGCGTGGGTCGAGGGCAGCGAGAAGACCTCTCCCTCGGTGCAGATGCGGGCGACGCCGTCCCGCGAGCTGGAGATCATCTCGACGCACGACCAGGTGCTGGGCGGGGCGAGCGGCCAGGTGTTCCTGGGCAGCACCTTCCCCGCGCGGCGCGAGTACCGCACGCTGCTGGTCGAGTCGGCCCGGCGCATCGGCGAGCTGCTGCTCGGCGTGCTGGGACGCTTCGCGGTGGACTTCGTGGCCACCCGCGAGCGCGACGGTTACCGGGCGCTGGCCCTGGAGATCAACCTGCGCAAGGGCGGCACGACGCTCCCGTTCCAGATGCTGCAGTTCCTCACCAACGGGAAGGTCGACACGCGCACCGGCGAGTTCAGGACGCCGCTGGGCGAGTCGCCCTGCTACTACACGACCGACAACCTCCAGAAGCCCGCGTACAAGACGCTGACGCCCGAGGACCTCATCGACATCCTCGTGAACCACCAGCTCCACTTCGACCCGACGCGGCAGCAGGGCGTGGTCTTCCACCTCATGGGCGCGACGTCGATGCACGGCAAGCTGGGGCTGGTGAGCATCGCCCCCACGGACGAGCAGGCCGAGGCCCAGTACCGCCGCGTCGAGGCGCTGCTGGACGCAGAGGCCGCCGTGCAGCCGCTGTCCAGGGCGGGGAGGTAGGGCGCGGAGGTTGGCGTCGGTCGGGGTCGCCGGGGGC
>CAZAIE010001476.1:0-1883 GCA_964485035.1 uncultured Myxococcaceae bacterium
ACTCGCTCGTCACGCAGCAGCCGCTGGGCGGCAAGGCCCAGTTCGGCGGCCAGCGGTTCGGCGAGATGGAGGTGTGGGCGCTCGAGGCGTACGGCGCCGCGTACGCCCTGCAGGAGCTGCTCACCATCAAGTCCGACGACGTCCCGGGCCGCGTGAAGGTCTACGAGGCGATCGTCAAGGGCGAGAACATCCCCGAGCCGGGCATTCCGGAGTCGTTCAAGGTTCTGGTCAAGGAAATGAAGTCGCTGTGCTTGAACGTGGAGGTCCTCTCCAGTGACGGCACGGTGGTCGAGCTCCGCGACTCCGAGGACGACTACCGCGCCAGCGAGGAGTTCGGCATCGACCTGTCCCGCCGTCCCGGAGCGGATTCCTTCCGTTCCGTCGACGAAGTCTGAGTTGATCCAACTCAGTCCACAGACAACTCAGACAATCAAGATTTCCTGACTGCAGGAGAAAGAGAAGCAACGTGCTGGACGTGAACTTCTACGACGAACTCCGGATCGGCCTGGCTACCGCCGACCAGATCCGCGAGTGGTCGCACGGCGAGGTCAAGAAGCCGGAGACCATCAACTACCGCACGCTCAAGCCCGAGCGTGACGGCCTGTTCTGCGAGAAGATCTTCGGTCCCACCAAGGACTGGGAGTGCTACTGCGGCAAGTACAAGCGGGTGCGCTTCAAGGGCATCATCTGCGAGCGCTGTGGCGTCGAGGTGACCCGCTCCAACGTGCGTCGCGATCGGATGGGCCACATCGAACTGGCCGCGCCGGTGACCCACATCTGGTACTTCAAGGGCGTGCCGAGCCGGCTGGGTTACCTGCTGGACATCGCGCCGAAGGACCTGGAGAAAGTCATCTACTTCGCTGCCTACATGATCACCGCGGTGGATGAGGAAGCTCGTCACCGTGATCTGTCCTCGCTGGAGGCCAAGGTCGAGGTGGAGCGCAAGCAGCTGGAGAACCGTCGCGATTCCGAGGCTGAAGCCCGCCTGCAGAAGCTGGAAGAGGATGTCGCTCAGCTGGAGGCTGAAGGCGCCAAGACCGACGTGAAGAAGCGGGTCCGTGACGCCGGCGAGCGTGAGGTGCGTCAGCTGCGTACCCAGGCTCAGCGCGATCTGGATCGCCTCGACGCGGTCTGGAGCCGCTTCAAGTCCCTGAAGGTCCAAGACCTCGAAGGCGACGAGATCCTCTACCGCGAAATGAAGGCTCGCTTCGGCAAGTACTTCGAGGGTTACATGGGCGCCGAGGCGATCAAGAAGCGCCTGGGGACCTTCGACCTCGCTGCGGAGTCGGAGAACCTGCGCGAGATCATCCAGACCGGCAAGGGCCAGCGCAAGACCCGCGCCCTGAAGCGGCTCAAGGTGGTGGCGGCGTTCCTCAACACCACCAACTCCCCGCTCGGCATGGTGCTGGACGCCGTCCCGGTCATCCCGCCGGACCTGCGCCCGATGGTGCAGCTGGACGGCGGCCGCTTCGCGACGTCCGACCTGAACGACCTGTACCGCCGCGTGATCAACCGGAACAACCGGCTCAAGCGTCTGCTCGACCTGGGTGCGCCCGAGATCATCGTGAACAACGAGAAGCGGATGCTCCAGGAGGCCGTCGACAGCCTGTTCGACAACGGCCGCCGCGGCCGTCCGGTCACCGGGCCGGGCAACCGTCCGCTCAAGTCGATCTCGGACATGCTGAAGGGCAAGCAGGGCCGGTTCCGCCAGAACCTGCTGGGCAAGCGCGTCGACTACTCCGGCCGTTCGGTCATCGTGGTCGGCCCGCAGCTGAAGCTGCACCAGTGCGGCCTGCCGAAGAACATGGCCCTGGAGCTGTTCAAGCCGTTCGTGATGAAGCGGCTCGACGACCTCAACCTGGCGCAGAACATCAAGAGCGCCA
>CAZAIE010001477.1:0-1882 GCA_964485035.1 uncultured Myxococcaceae bacterium
GCCATCTCTGGGGACCGTGGTGGGAGTGGGCTCCGGCGCCGGGGAGTCTACCTTGGCCGGGCCCTTGGGCCGACGGACAGGCGCGGGCTCCGCCTGGACCGGAGGAGGAGCAGGAGGAGGAGCCTGCGCCGGGGGCATTGGCGTGGGGACCAGGGCGAAGGCCAGCGCGGTGTCGGCCTCGGGGCGGAACGCCCGCGCCAGCGGCTCGTGGCCCGTGAGCTCGACCCGCAGCGGGATCTCGGACGACCCCCGCGGGATGCGGCGCACGAACGGGGTCACCCCCAGCTGCTCGCCGGTGTCGGTGCGCACGACGCGCGCCCCGGAGGGCGTGGACTGCACGTCCAGGCCGACCTCGGGACTGGGCGGTGCCGGCGGAGCAGGCTCGGGCGGGTTCATCAGCGCCTGGGGCGGGAGCGCATGGGAACGCACTGGGCGCAGGGCCCAGACCCCCGCCCCCAAGAGCAACGCAACCAGCAGTCCGACTCCCAGACCGATCGCGAGGCGGCGACGGCCGACCACCGCGAGGTCCACGCCCCGGCCCGAGAGCCCCGCGAGCTCGGCCTCGAGGGCGGCCATGGACTGGGGCCGGTTCGCGGGGTCCTTCTCCAGGCAGCGGTCGACCAGCTCGCGCAGCGCGGTCGGGATGGGCTCGCCCGCAGGAGTGGTCCTGGGCAGCGGCGGAGGCCGGGTGGTGATGATCTCCACGGCGAGCTGCCCGAAGGCCTCGGCGAGGAACGGGCGGCGGCCGGCGAGCATCTCGTAGAGCAGCACCCCCACCGCCCAGACGTCGGCGCGGTGGTCCACCGGCATGCTCGCCGCCTGCTCGGGCGCCATGTACGCGGGGGTCCCGATGATCGCCCCGTCGGCCGTGCCGCTGCTCTTCAGCCCCCCGGGGCCGGGCATCAGCTTGGCGACGCCGAAGTCCAGCACCTTCACGTAGTCGCTGATGCCAGAGCGGCGGGTGACGAAGACGTTGTCCGGCTTGATGTCCCGGTGCACCACCCCCACCCGGTGCGCAGCCTCCAGCGCGCCGCAGACCTGGCGGGTGATGCTCACCGCGCGCGCGACCTCCAGCGGCTTCTCGCCCAGCAGCTCGGACAGCGACTTGCCGGTGAGCAGCTCCATCACGCAGTAGACGCGGTAGGGCTCGAGCTCCTCGACGAAGTCGTACACCTCGACGATGTGCTCGTGGTTGATCTGGTTGACGCTCTGCGCCTCCTGCAGCAGCCGCTTGACCACCTCGGCGTTGCGGGTGTGCTCGGGGCGCAGCACCTTCAGCGCCGCCTGCCGTCCCAGCCGCGCGTGGCGGGCCAGGTAGACGCGGCCCATCGACCCCTCGCCGAGGAGGCGCACCACCTCCCAGGCGCCGAAGTGCTCCCCCTGCGCCGCCGGGAGCAGCTCGGGGGGAAGGACCTCGGGTGGCCGCGCGGACTCGAGCGCGTGCCGCACCTCGGCGACGCTGGAGAAGCGGTCGGCGGGGTCCTTGGCGAGCAGCCGGTGCAGGACCGGAGTGAGGTGCGCGCACGGGGCCGGCAGCGGCGGCGGCGCCTCGTGGAGGTGCTTGAGCATCAGCTCGCCGTAGTTCGCGGCCACGAACGGCGGCGCGCCGGTGAGCGCCTCGAAGAGCAGGATGCCCAGCGCGTACTGGTCCGACCACGCCGTGGCGGTCCCGCCGTTCACGCACTCGGGCGGGGTGTACTCCGGCGTCGCGAGGATCACGCCCTCGCCGGTGCGCACGGTGCCGCGCCCAGCAAACCACGCCAGGCCGAAGTCGATGAGCCGCGGCGGGCCGTTCCCCAGGCCACCTTGGAGGAACACGTTCTCCGGCTTGAGGTCGCGGTGCACGATGCCCCGCTGGTGGACGTAGTCCAGGGCGTCGCAG
>CAZAIE010001478.1:0-1880 GCA_964485035.1 uncultured Myxococcaceae bacterium
GAGGGAACGAGTCCGGGTCGAAGAAGGTCGGGTCCGCCGCAACGGCCCCGGGCGCAGGCAGCTGCGGGGCAGGGGACTGCTCGGCGAACTGCGGCACTGCCGCGAGCCCCGTCCCCGTCAGCGCCACGTCGAAGGCCGTGAAGAACTCGTCTGCGGAGGGGTAGCGATCGACCGGGTCCTTGGCCAGCGCCCGGCGGATCATCGGTCCCACGGCGGGCGGCAGCGACGGCTCGAGCTGGACCACGTCGGGGGGCTCGTCCCGCGCGTGCATGTGGATCACCGCGAGGTCGGTCGCCGCCTCGAAGGGCGCCCGGCCAGTGAGGCACTCGAACAGCAGCACGCCCAGCGCGTAGAGGTCCGCCCGCAGGTCCACGTCGGTGGCCCCGCGCGCCTGCTCCGGCGACATGTAGCGCGGGGTCCCCAGCAGCATCCCGGCCTGGGTCGTCCCGCCCGAGTTCGGGTCGCGCAGGACGCCGAAATCGAGGATGGTCGCGTGGCCGGTGGGGCTGATGAAGACGTTGCCGGCCTTGATGTCCCGGTGGACGCACCCGTGCGCGTGGATGTGCGAGAGCCCGGAGCAGATCTGCCGCATCACGTCCAGGACACGCGCCGGGGCCAGCCTCCCCTCTGCCTGGAGGTGGAAGCCCAACGTCTCGCCGTCCAGCCGCTTCATCACCATGAAGGGCCGGCCCTGGTGGCGGCCGACCGCGTAGACCGGCACTACGTTCGGGTGCTCCAGCCGTGCAGTGAGGCGCGCCTCGCGCTCGAACCGGGCGACGAACGAGGCGTCGCGGCACAGCTCCCGGGCCAGGACCTTGATGGCCACCTTGCGGTCGAGCGCCAAGTCGTGCGCCAGGAAGACCGAGCCCATCCCGCCCGCGCCGAGCTTCGACTCGATCCTCCACTTGCCCTCGAAGAGGTCGCCCACCCTGACGGGGGGCAACTCGGGCAGCGCCTCGGGGTCGGCCTGGCAGCGGCTGCACCGCTCCCCGATTGCCAGGGGAGCGCCGCACCGGGGGCAGGGTTGTGGGACGTCAGCCATCGGCCGTGAGAATACCCGACCCGTTGCGCAGCAGGCGACTGGCGTCTGCAACCGCGCTCGCCTAGCTTGCGGCGCCATGAAGCTGCGTCTGCTCTCGGTGGGGAAGGATCGCTCCGGGCTCTTCGAGCCGGGAGTCCAGGAATACGCGGGTCGGCTCGCCCACTACTGCCGCTTCGAGCTGCTCGAGCTGCCCGACGCCCGCAAGGCCAAGGACCCCCAGGGCGCCAAGGAGGAGGAGGGAGCGACCATCCTCGCCAAGCTGCGTCCGGGCGAGGCCCTGGTCGCCCTCGACGAGCGGGGGGGCTCGCTCTCGAGCCGAGGGCTCGCGGACTGGCTGGCGAAGACCCAGAACCAGGGGAAGGACGTCGCCTTCGTGGTGGGCGGAGCCGAGGGACTGAGCGACGCCGTGCGCAAGCGGGCCCAACTCGTGCTTGCGCTGTCGGCCATGACCCTGCCGCACCGCCTGGCCCGGCTGGTTGTCGTCGAGCAGCTCTACCGGGCGTTCACCCTCCTTCGCGGCGAGCCGTACCACCGCTGACCCCCGCCTGGGCCGCAACAGACAATTCGCCGACAGGGAAAGCCGGCGTACAATCCAGGGGTTCTGGACCGCTCGGCCGTCGGCCCGGACTTCGACTTGGAGGTGGGACGTGTCGCGCTCCCTCTCGCACCTGACTTCTGTCCTCGTCCTCGCCGTTCTCGCCGGCGCGGGTTGCACCCGCACCGAACCGCTCTACTGCCAGGTCACGAGCGACTGCCCGCAGTCGATGTGGTGCCTCGGCGGTCGGTGCATCGACGGCGACCCCCCGGTGGTCTGCGCCACGGGTGAGCTGGAGTGCAA
>CAZAIE010001479.1:0-1879 GCA_964485035.1 uncultured Myxococcaceae bacterium
TGTCCAATCCGGGCATGGCGGACTGCCCCGGGTGTGGCGCGGCGCTCGTCGCCGACGCGAACTTCTGCTTCAAGTGCGGTCGGAAGGTGGAGGCCCAGGCGCCCTCCGACCCGCTCATCGGCCGCACCCTCGGCTCCTACCGTGTGCTCTCGGCGCTGGGCCAGGGCGCCATGGGCCGCGTCTACCGCGCCGAGCAGGTGAGCCTGGGGCGCGCGGTCTGCATCAAGACGCTGCTGCCGCACCTCTCCTCGAACCCGACCCTCGTCGGCCGGTTCGAGCGCGAGGCCCGCTCGGTGAGCGGCCTGCACCACCCCAACGTGGTCGGGGTCTACGACTTCGGCCGCACTCCCGAGGGGCTGCTCTACATCGTCATGGAGCTGGTGGAGGGCCGCAGCCTGCGCGCCGTGCTGCTGCAGGACTGGCCGCTGCCGGCGGCGCGGGCGCTCGACGTCACCGAGCAGATCCTCTCGGGGCTCGAGGAGGCGCACGCCCTGGGCGTGGTGCACCGCGACCTCAAGCCCGAGAACGTGCTGGTGGGGAAGCTGCGCGACGGCCGCGACCTGGTGAAGGTGGTGGACTTCGGCATCGCCAAGCTGGTTGGGGAGGGCGCCGAGGGCGAGAAGCTCACCGGCACGGGGATGGTGTGCGGGACGCCCGGTTACATGGCCCCCGAGCAGATCGTGGGGGAGCCGCTGGACGCCCGGGTGGACGTCTACGCCGCCGGGGTGGTGCTCTTCGAGCTGCTCACCGGGGTGCCGCCGTTCCCCGGCAACAACCCGCAGGAGCTCCTGCGCGCCGCCCTCACCGGAGTCCCACCGTCGCCGTCGAAGGTCTCCAAGCTGCCGCTGCCCGCCGCGCTGGACGGCCTGGTGCTCAAGGCCCTGGCCAACGACCGCGCGCGGCGCTTCGGGAGCGCCCTGGAGTTCAAGCGGGCCATCGAGGTGCTGCGCGCCTCGCAGCGGCAGGGGACGCGGGCCGCGGCCCCGCGCGCGCCGGTCCGCGCCGAGGCCGGCATCGGCCTGCCGTGCCCTGCGTGTGGCTACCTCGAGACCTCGGGACGCAAGTTCTGCGGCGAGTGCGGCGCGTCGATGGCCACCGGCGCCCCGTCCTCGCCCTCGGCCGTCATCCCCGGCGTTCCCACGGGGGGCTCGCTCGGCTCGCTCAAGCAGCTCATGCCGCAGAAGCTGCTGGAGCACATGGAGGAGCTCTCCGGGCTCATGGCCGGCGAGCGCCGCCGGGCCACCGTGCTCTTCGGCGACCTCTCCGGGTTCACCTCCATGAGCGAGCGCATGGACCCGGAGGAGGTGCGCGAGGTGATGAACCGCTGCTTCGACGGCATGGTCGAGGCGGTGAACCGCTACGACGGCACGGTCGACAAGTTCATCGGCGACTGCATCATGGTCCTCTTCGGCGCCCCCAAGGCCCACGAGGACGACCCGCTCCGGGCGGTGCGCTGCGCGCTGGAGATGCAGCGCTACCTCGCGGAGGTGAACAAGACGCTGGGCCGCCCGCTGGGCTTCCGCATCGGCATCAACACCGGCGAGGTCATCGCCGGCGGGGTCGGCGGCCACTCGCGGATGGACTACACGGTCATGGGCGACGTGGTGAACACCGCGCAGCGGCTGGAGAGCAACGCCCGCGTCGGCCGCATCCTGGTCAGCGCGCCCGTCCGCGACTTCGCCAGCAGCGCGGTGGAGTTCCGGGCACTCGAGCCGATCAAGCTGAAGGGCAAGGCCGAGCCGCTCCCCGTCTTCGAGGTGGTGGGCCTGCGCGAGGCCCGCGAGGCCGAGGGCCCGGGCGACCGGCTGGTGGGCCGCGACACCGAGTTGGGGGCGCTGCGCGCGGCCCTCGACGCGGCCCGGGGAGGGAAGGGCGCGGC
>CAZAIE010001480.1:0-1877 GCA_964485035.1 uncultured Myxococcaceae bacterium
GCTCCGGTGCGTCTCGCTTTGGGAGGGGAAGATGAACCGCATCGCGTTGGCAGTCGCCGTCTCGCTGTGCCTCGCCACGCCCGCGCTCGCCGCCGAGCCGCCGCGCAGCTTCGAACTGGACGGGAACACCCTGAAGCTGCCCGCGCCGCTGGCCTTCGAGGCGGGGACCGACAAGCTGGCCGCCTCGGCGAAGCCGGCCCTGGAGCACCTGAAGGCCTACCTGGCCGAGAAGTCGTACGTCTCGCTGATGCGCCTGGAGGGCCACACCTCGTCCGCGGAGAAGGGCGGACAGGCGCTGAGCGAGAAGCGGGCCGTCGCGGTGGCGAAGTGGCTGGTGGGGCAGGGCGTGGACTGCAAGCGCCTGCTCCCGGTGGGCTTCGGGGAGACCAAGCCCGTGGCCAGCAACTCCACCGCGGAGGGCAGGGCGCAGAACGAGCGCATCACCGCCGTGAACGCGATGCTGCGCAACCGGCCCATCGGCGGGATGCCGGTGGACGGCGGCGGGCGCTTGGCGGGCGACCCCTGCGCGAAGTGACGGGCCGGGCCGAGGCGACGTAGCAGCCGGTTTCTTGCTGTTGCAGGAAACGGTGGGAAGCTCGTCGCATGCGAACCCTGCGAATCGATCGTCGGATGAACCGCTGGCTGAACGTCTCCTTCGGCGGCCGCCTGCGCGCGGTGACCGTGGACGCCTCCGCGTCGGGCTTCTGCGCCGAACTCGACGCGGTCTTCCTCCCCGGCTCGGTGGTCGAAGGGGAGATCCAGGTCCGGGAGCGAACCTTCCCGTTCAAGGGAGTGGTGAGCTGGGCGCGGCCGGCCTCGCGTCTCTCGGGGCGGCGCAGCCAGGTGGGCGTGGCGTTCGAGCAGATCGACGATGCCTTCGCCCGGCTGCTCGACGAGCCGCTGCGCCGCGCGGGCTGAAGAGCTGTCGCAAAATCGGCTTCCAGCCGGCAAGAACGCTGGGGCTCGCGCGTGGAATGCGACATGAGCGAGCCAGGGAAGAACGAGCGACGGAAGGTGCGAGTTGCCCAGCCGGACCATCGGCAGATCGAGCTGGTGGTCGACGACCCTGGGCTCACGCTGGCAGCGGATCACCCCGCCCTGGTTCTCTGGAAGCTGGTTTCTTCTCTCGATCTGTCGCCGTTCCTTGACGAGGCCAAGGCGGTTGAGGGACGCGCCGGAAGGTCGGTGACGAGCCCGGCGGTGAAGCTGACGCTGTGGCTCTACGCCATCTCGCAGGGCGTCGGGAGCGCCCGCGAGATCGAGCGGCTTACGAAGACCGACGATGCCTACAAGTGGCTGGTGCGGGGCATGGCTATCTCGCACCACTCGCTCTCGCGCTTCAGGGTGGGCCACGGCGCAGTGCTTGAGCAGCTGATGGTGGATGTGCTCGCCGTGTTGTGCGAGCAGGGTCTGCTCTCGCTTGACCGAGTGGGGCAGGACGGGACACGGGTGCGTGCCAACGCCTCTGCGCCGTCGTTTCGCCGACGGGAGTCCCTGGAGGCATGCAGGGAACAGGCAGCGCTCCACCTGAAGGTGGTGCTGGCCGAGGCAGAGGACGCGGCGGTGAACGCAGGTCGCCACGCAGCCCGAATCGCCAAGGCGCGAGAGACGCAGGCGCGGGTGGAGAAGGCGCTCGAGGTGGTGGCGCAGTTGCAGGCGAAGAAGAAGGCCAAGGAGAAGCCTGCACGTGCAAGCACGACAGACCCGGAGGCACGGGTGATGAAGATGCCCGACGGTGGCTTCCGGCCTGGCTACAACGTGCAGTTTGCCGTCGCCGGAGACGAGATGGGCGGACCTCGGACGATCGTGGGCCTCAACGTGACCAACCTTGACCCGCTCGTAAGAACCACCCAATCGGCTGCGGCGGGTCGGCCGTG
>CAZAIE010001481.1:0-1876 GCA_964485035.1 uncultured Myxococcaceae bacterium
CCCCCAAGCCCAAGCGCTCGTCTGCTGCGTCCGCGGCGTCGGCGGACAGCGCGGTCGAGGCCGCCGAGGACGACGAGGAGCAGGACACCCCCTTCGACAAGCTGGTCGCGCGCGCCAAGCGCTTCTCCCAGGACCGGGTCCGTACCATCCTCGAGAGCCTGCTCTTCGTCACCGACAAGCCGCTCACGCCCGACGCCATCCGCGCCTGCACCGGCATCGAGGTGGAGGTGATCATCGAGGGGCTCACGAAGATGCAGGGCACCTACCGCGACGGCGTGCGCGGCATCGTGCTGCACGAGGTCGCCGGCGGCTGGCAGTTCCGCACCTGTCCCACCGCCTCGGAGTTCGTGCGCCGCTTCCTCAAGGTGAAGCCGCAGCGACTCACCCGCGCCGCGCTCGAGACGCTCGCGATCATCGCGTACCGCCAGCCGGTCACCCGCCCTGAGGTCGAGGAGATCCGCGCGGTGGACAGCGGCGCGGTGATCAAGGCGCTGCTGGACCGCCAGCTCATCAAGATCATCGGCAAGAAGGAGGAGCCTGGCCGCCCGCTGCTCTACGGCAGCTCGCCGCAGTTCCTGGAGTTCTTCAACCTCAAGGACCTGGCCAGCCTGCCCACCCTGCGCGAGTTCCAGGAACTCACCGAGGAGAGCCGCGAGATCGTCGAGAAGGAGGCCCCGGCCGAGCAGAAGGGCACCGCGGGGCTGGTCGCCGACCTGCGCGACAGCAAGCTCGAGGAGCGGCTGATGCAGTCCACCGCCGAGGCGGACAACGCCCTGGCCGACCTCGAGACCGCCATCGCCGACTCCGACAGCCGCGCCAAGGAGACCGCCCGCGCCCTCAGCCCGGTCCAGCCTCCCGGCTCGCCCTTCGGCCCAAGGCCCGACGCGGCCCCAACTGACGGCCCTCCAGGTGCGTCCGCGCCCGAAGGCGAGCCTGAGGACGACGAGGACCTGCCCAGGCCTCGCGGCCGGCCGCAGGACGACGACGACGAGGATGACGACGACGAGCCGTCGCCGGAGTGAGGCGCGGTCCCAAGGAAGAAGGAACGCATGGAACTCCGGCTGCAGAAGGTGCTCGCCCAGGCGGGCGTGGCTTCACGTCGCAAGGCTGAAGAGCTGATCGCCGAGGGGAAGGTCGAGGTCAACGGCAAGGTCGTGACCGAGCTGGGGACCAAGGTGGACCCCAACGCGGACGTCATTCGCGTCAACGGCAAGCCGCTGGCCGACAAGGAGCGCAAGGTCTACTTCGTGCTCTACAAGCCCGGCAACATGGTGACCACGCTCTCCGACCCGCAGGGACGTCCGACCATCAAGGACCTCCTCTCGGGCATCGAGGAGCGGGTGTTCGCGGTCGGCCGCCTGGACTGGGACGCCGAGGGCGCGCTCATCCTCACCAACGACGGCGAGCTCGCCAACCGCCTCATGCACCCGCGCTTCCAGGTCCCGCGCACCTACCTCGCCAAGGTCAAGGGCGAGCCGGACTCCGAGACGCTCGCCAAGCTGCGCGAGGGCGTCCGACTCGAGGACGGCTTCGTCAAGCCCGACCAGGTCGGCGTGGAGAAGGGCACCAGCACCGAGAAGAACACCTGGCTGCGCCTGGTGGTCTCCGAGGGCCGGCCGCACCTGGTCAAGCGGCTCTGCGCGGCGGTGGGCCACCCGGTGGTGCGCCTCTTCCGGCCCCAGTACGCGGGCATCGACGTCGAGGGCCTGCAGCCCGGCCGGTACCGGCGACTGAGCGAGGAGGAGGTGGCTTCCCTCAAGCGCGCAGGTCCGCAGACGCTCTCTCCCCAGGTCTCGGTGCGCCTGCCGGCACGGCGCCACCGCAGCTCGCCACGTCCCGAGGAAAAGGCCGAGCCGGCTCGCAAGCCGCCCTCGCC
>CAZAIE010001482.1:0-1872 GCA_964485035.1 uncultured Myxococcaceae bacterium
CTGAAGGCCGTGACCCGGCGCGACCGGCTCCCGGGGCTCTCGGCGTCCCAGTTCTCGCGCGCGGACCAGCTCGCCCGCGACGCCGACCGCCGGGCCCGGCTGCCGGTGACCTTCCCGGTCACCACCACCGCGGTCGAATCCTCCGCCGGCTCGTTCGACTACGCGTTCCGCGCCGGGGGGCCGGTGGACGTCCCCAACGACGGGCGGGTGCACAACGTGCCGCTCTTCTCGCGCGAGGCGGCGGTGGAGACCACGCTGGTGGTGGTGCCCAAGGAGAGCGACCAGGCGGTGCGGGTGGCGAAGCTCCAGAACCCGCTGGGCGCGCCCATCCTCGCCGGGCCCGCGGAGATCTACCTGGAGGACGAGTTCCTGGTGTCCTCGCGGTTCGACACCCAGCCGGCCGGCGCGACGCTCGACCTCGGGCTCGGGGTGGAGCCGGCGCTCAAGGTGGCGCGCAACACCCACTTCAAGGAGACCGCGGGCGGCCTCCTGGGCGGGAGCCTCGCGCTGCAGCACACCGTGGAGCTGGAGATCGCCTCGCGGCTTGCGACCTCCACGCGTGTGGAGGTGCGCGAGCGCGTGCCGCTGTACCGCAACCACCAGGAGGACAAGGACATCGTGGTGGAGACCGGGGAGGTCTCGCCCGCGTGGGAGACCTTCGACCAGGGGCCGCACGCGCTCATCCAGGGCGGCAAGCGGTGGCGGTTCGTGCTCGAGCCCGGCAAGACAGCGAAGCTCAGCTACTCGTACACCGTGAAGATCGACGGGAAGAACGAGCTCGTCGGCGGCAACCGGCGCGACTAGGAGACGACCATGACGACCCGACCGGACGAGCAGGCGAGGGCAGTGGTGGCGCAGGGCCCGGTGCGCACGGTGGTCCTCCTCGAGGACCGCGCCCAGGTGGTGCGGCGCGTCCAACTGACGCTCCCGGCAGGCCCGACGCGGGTGCGGGTGGAGGGCGTGACCCCGCTCGTCGCCGATCGCACGCTGGTGGCGCGGGCCCCCGCGGGGCTCAGGGTGGACGAGGTGAAGGTCCAGCGGCGCTGGCGCATCGGCAGCGAGGAGAAGCCGCCGGACGCGCGGGCGCTCGCCGAGGAGGCGCGGAGGCTGGAGCAGGGCATCGCCGAGAAGACGCTGGCCCAGCACGCGGTGGCGCAGCGGCGCAAGCTGGTCTTCCAGGCGGCACGCCTGCTGGTCGACACGGTGAACAAGGAGCTGCCCTACGCAGGCCAGTTCGAGCCGCGCTGGGAGGCCGACCTCGAGGACGCCTGCCGGCAGGTTCGGGAGCTGGACGGGCGGCTGTTCGACTCGCGCGAGCAGATCCGCGAGCAGGGGCGCGAGCTGGAGGCGGTGAAGCTGCGGCAGGGGCTCAAGTGGACGCCCTCGGAGGTCTTCGAGGCGGCGCTGGAACTCTCGCTCTGCGCGGACATGCCCGGAACCTTCACGCTCGACGTCGAGTACACCGTCCCGTGCGCGCTCTGGCGGCCCATCCACCGGGCGACGCTCTCGGGCGAGCAGGTCCGCTTCGAGTGCGAGGCCGCGGTCTGGCAGAACACCGGCGAGGACTGGACCGACGTGGAGCTGCGCTTCTCGACCGCTCGATCCACCCAGCGCGCCGAGCCGCCGCTGCTCTCGGACGACTGGCTCTCGGTGCAGCGCCGCCAGGAGAAGAAGGTGACCGTCCAGGTGCGCGAGCAGGCCATCGCCACCACCGGCGAGGGCGCGAAGGACGCGGGGCTGCCCGGCGTGGACGACGGCGGCGAGACCCGGCTGCTCGACGCGTCGGTGAAGACCACCGTGGTCTCCGACGGGCGGATGCGCCGGGTGCCGGTCTTCGCCTTCGAGGCCCCGGCGGAGCTCGACCGCATCTGC
>CAZAIE010001483.1:0-1868 GCA_964485035.1 uncultured Myxococcaceae bacterium
GAGTGGGTGGGGGGTGGCTTGCTTCAATAGGGCTGGGCTGCGAAGTGGGCTCAGGACGGGCTCGGGCGGCCTCCCAGGGGCCTTCCTGAAGGATTGGATTGCTGCGCAAAGGTCTGATTTTGTTTGTCTTTTATTGGCCCTTCGGGCCCTCTCTCCGCGCCTCGCATGGGGCCTTGGGAGAGGGAGCTGCTTAGTCGATGGCCCGGGCCAGTCTCTCGAACCAGACTCGCTTGTCTTCGAAGCCGGGGAAGTTGGCGTTCAGCCCACTGGGGTTCGGGAGCGCGAACAGCGTGGCCAGGCCTTCCTTGCAGGCGAGGGTCTCGGGCTTCTTGCCCGCGCCGCCGCTGGTCTTCAGGTCGAAGAACCGCTGGTAGACGGACAGGCCGACGAACGCGACGACCCGCGGCGAGAGGGCGGGGATCCGCAGGCGGAGGTCGCGCACGCCCGCGTCGAGCTCACGCTTGGACAGCTCGGAGGCGGCGCGCGTGGGTCGGTGACAGAGGTTGGTGAGCGCGAGACCGTAGTCGGCCAGGCGCTGGTCTTCCTCGGGAGCGAGCAGCACGGGCGTCAGCCCCGAGGCGTGGACGAGCCGCCAGAACGGGTTGCCCCGCCCGGCAAAGTGGTGGCCTGTCTCCGCGGAGCGGAGGCCGGGGTTGATGCCGACGAACAGGACGCGGGGACGTGGGGTCAGCACGTCCGGCACGCAGGGGGAGAGGAGAGGCACGGAGCGCGGGCTCTAGACCTTCTTCTCCTTGTAGAAGAGGACGACCGTGAGGCAGTGGAACTCGTTGTCGGACGACTGCGTCACCACGCGGTCGATGATGTCGAGGTCCTGGTTCGACTTGAGCCAGCGCGTCACGTTCTCGCCCAGCTCCTCCCGCTCCTTGGCCTTGGTTGCCGAGAAGACCTTCACGCCCGTGAACATTCATCTCCTCCCGTTCCCAAGCCTGCCCCCCGGCTGACTTCCCTGGACTTGCTTTGGGGGGTCCAGGGCGCACGGATTCTGGCACGGTCCCCCCAACGAGGTAAAGCCGGGCCCCAGCCAGACTTTCCTGCCACGGTTGCGACGTGCGCCCTGCGGCAGGATAGTGGGCCGCCGCGAAGGCGCGCCGAGGGGGACCAGGTGGAATCAGAGAAGAAGGCGGAGGCCATCGAGTTCCTCCAGAGCCTCCAGACGATGGAGCCGGCCGCGATCAACGCGATGATCCTCCGCGAGGCGGGCGAGGAGCTGGCGCAGTTCTTCGTCCACTACACCGCGAACCTCATCACGCGCGAGCCGGGGCGCGTGGCCGAGACCACCTCGTCGCTGATGCTCATGGGCTACCTCATCCGCGCGCACGAGGAGCGGGCGCGCGCAGCGAGCCAGGCCTCGGCACAGGCCTGAAGGGCAGTCTCGTCAGCGCTTGCGCTGGAGCTGGACCTTGGCCTTGAAGGGCGCGCCGCCCTTCAGCGTGAGCGTCTGGGACTGGTACCCGGCGAGCTCGACCCGCACCACCCACTCGCCCTTGGGGTAGCTGTTCTCCCCGAAGTATGGCGTCTCTCCGAGCACCTCGTTGCCGATGCTCACCGTCGCGCCCGGAGGCTCCGAGGTGATCTGCACGAGCTGGGGCTGGGCGCTGCCTCCCATCACCGCCGGGAGCAGCCGCTGGGAGTCCAGGTAGAACCAGGCTGCGGCCCCGCCTCCTCCGAGGAGCAGCAGGACGACCACCAGGACCACGGCCCCGTGGCCCTTCTTCTGCCTCGGCCCCAGCACCGGCTGGTTGGCGGCCATGGGGATGGGCGCCTCGGCCTGGGGCTGGAAGGCGTGCGCCAGCGCTTGCGGGTCCAGCTCCAGGCCGCTGGAGTCGGTCGCCGAGGGGGGGGCGAGC
>CAZAIE010001484.1:0-1868 GCA_964485035.1 uncultured Myxococcaceae bacterium
CCCCCGTCCCCCGGGTCCCCCGGAGCGGGTTGAGGCGGGCCACCACGAAGTTCTTGAGGTAGGCCGACTCCAGCCCCCGCTTCTTCAGCGCGTCCACGATGCCCACGACCAGGTCGTCCAGCTCGAGCAGCTTCGCCGCGCGCGCCTCCCGCATCGCCAGCGCGGCGGTGAGGGGCTCGTCGACGAAGGCCTCCACGCGCCGGACGATGGGGTTGTAGGCGCCGGCCGAGTAGCGCGGCCGCTTCTCGTAGGCGATACCCAGGGTGGCCAGCGCCGGCTCCTCGAAGATGCCCGCGAAGTCCTGCTCCCGCTCCGCGCCGCGGGCGCCGACGAGGCCGCGGTACATGCGGACCACCTCCAGCGCGCGCTCCTTGAGGTTGTGGGCCTTCTCGGTGTTCAGCGCGAGGATCTGGTAGGCGGCCTCGGGCTCGGGCATCACCAGGGCGACGATGGACTTCATGCCCATCGCGCGGGCGGCGGTGAGCCGGTGGCTCCCGTTGGGCGTCCAGTAGCGGCCCTCGTGGCGCACCGCGACGATGGGGTCCAGGTAGCGCCCCACCCGCTCGAAGGCGCTGCCCAGCTTCTTGGCGTGCGTCTCCGAGACGTCGCGCTGGTAGGGGGTGGGCTCGACCTTGTCCAGGGGCAGCGCGGCGAAGACCACCGCGTGGCCGCCGAGCGGCTCGCGGTAGACCGCCAGCGCCACCCCACCGTCGCCCGCGATGGCGGCAGCCAGCTCTGGGCCGTTCGCGGGGACCGACTGGGCCAGCTCCGCGGGAGAGAGCCCCCTCGACCCGGGCTCGGGCTTCGCCTTCCCGCGCGGCTTGCGCGGCGGCTTCGGAGCCTGCGTCGGCGTCTTCTTCCGGGTAGCCATCTCGGACCTCGGCGGGGAGTGGGTGGGGAGACCAGGGAGCGCCAGTGTGCGACGCGGTGCGGCCGGCTGCAACGGCGGCGTTCCCGGGCTTGCGTTCCCAGCCGGTTCTGGGCAGATCCCCTTGGGCAACAAAGGAGCACCGATGGCGAAGATCGTCGTTCCCGTGGAGCGAGCCCGGGAACTGAAGGGGGCCCAGCTCGGCCCCACCGACTGGAAGGAAGTCACCCAGGAGCTCATCGACCGCTTCGCGGAGGCCACCGGCGACCGGCAGTGGATCCACGTCGACCGCGAGCGGGCGGCCCGGGAGTCGCCGTTCCGGCGCAACACCATCGCCCACGGCTACTTCACGCTCGCCCTGGTCCCGGTCTTCTTCTGGGAGCTGGTGGAGATCACCGGGGCGCGCATGTGCATCAACTACGGCACCAACAAGGTGCGCTGGCCGGCGCCGGTGCCCATCCCCAGCCGGGTCCGCATGGTCGGCGAGGTCTCGGACGTGCTCGTGCTGGAGCACGGCTTCGACGTCATCCTCGAGGCCACCATCGAGGTCGAGGGTCAGCGCCGCGCGGGGATGCAGGCCCAGGTCCTGTACCGGTACTACGCGTGAGCCGCCCGCTGGCGGCTGTTAGCATTCCAGACGAGGAGGACTGAGGGTCCATGGCTCACCAATTTCGGGTGTTGGCGACAGGCGGAGACAGGGCTGTGCTGGTGGGCCTGGCGCGGGCGTTCCAGGCGACGGGCACCACCTTCGCCGCCTCGACGGACCCGGCCCGGCTGCTGGACTCGGCCGCCAAGTTCTCGCCCCACCTGGTGCTGGTCTTCGCCCGTCCCTCGGCCGAGGAGGCCGTTCGACGCATCAAGCTGCTGCGCCAGGACCCCCGCTTCGCCGCCTCGCCGATCGTCCTGGTCGCCAGCCTCCCGCCCAAGGGGCTCCAGGGCGTGACCGAGGTGATGCCCGACCCCTCCGACGTCGGCGAGTTCGCCCAGCGGGTCCTCAAGG
>CAZAIE010001485.1:0-1868 GCA_964485035.1 uncultured Myxococcaceae bacterium
GGCTCGTTCATCGTCAGCTTCACGGTGAGCGACCGCGTGCTGGTGAGGGTGAAGGCGTGCACCACGTCGGGAGCGGCGCCGCCGCAGCTCCCCTGGGCGTTGTCCGCCGCGCTGCGCAGGGTCCCCGAGGCCGTGGCCACGTTCCCCACGAAGGTCATCCCGCTGATCCCGGTGCAGGTGTCGTTGGACTGGGCAGGGGGCGGGTTGGCCGCAGTCACCAGCAGGTCGAAGGCGCCTCCTTGGGCGCTGGAGTCGACGAAGAGGTAGTAGGTCCCCGCGGGCAGATCGAGCACGGTCCCCGAGG
This sequence comes from uncultured Myxococcaceae bacterium, assembly GCA_964485035.1. Taxonomy (GTDB): domain Bacteria; phylum Myxococcota; class Myxococcia; order Myxococcales; family UBA5297; genus CAZAIE01. Next base: position 305 of record CAZAIE010001485.1, read on the forward strand.
TCGCCGCTCCCGCTGTGCCCGTCTTGCAGACCACCTCGGCGCCGCTGGCGCACGGCGAGCGCCGCAGGTAGACGGCGGGGGCGAGGGCGCTGCCGGCCTTGGGGCTCACGGTGAAGGACACGTCCTTCACTGCCGTGGTGGTGAAGGAGTAGACGAGGTCCGCGCCCGTCCCGCCGCAGCTCGCGGTCGCGTCGCCGTTGGCCAGGGAGGTGTCGCCCGACGCGGTCGCGGTCCCGGTGGCGAGGGACAGGACCTGGGCCGTGGCGCAGGTGTCGTTGGCCGGGGTGCAGCGGTTGTCGCTTCGGCAGACCCCGCTGGCGCAGTCGGAGCCGACCAGGCACTCCACGCACGCGGGGACGCTGGTCTTGCACTTCGGCTTGCCGGCGACCCAAGCGCAGTCCGCGTTGGTCACGCACGCCTTGCAGGTGGACGCCGCGTCGCAGACCGGGGCCGCCGGGGGGCAGTCCGCCGCGCTGCGGCAGCCGACGCAGAGCCGGGTGGAGGTCTGGCAGTGCGTCTTGCCCGGGACCGCGGCGCAGTCCGCCTCGGACTGGCACTGGTAGCAGGTCCCCGCCCCGTCGCAGGAGAAGCCGGGCGGGCAGTCGGCGGCGGTCATGCACTGGGCGCACACGTGGCTTGTGGGGTTGCACAGCGGCGTCGCGCCCGCGCAGTCGCTGCCGGTGCGGCACCCGACGCAGGTGCGGGTGCTGGTCAGGCAGTGCGTCCTTCCGGGGAGGCCGGCGCAATCCGACTCCAGGGCGCACTGGTAGCAGGTGTTCGCGGCGTCGCACTTGAGACCCGCCCCGCAGTCGGCCCCGGTGACGCACTGGACGCACTGGGCCCGGACGGGGTCACAGACGCCCTTGGGCGCGGAGCAGTCCGCGCCGCTGCGGCAGCCGACGCAGGCCCGGCTCGCGAGCTGGCAGTGGGGTCGCTCCGGGACCGAGGCGCACTCGGACTCGGACGCGCACTCGTAGCAGGCCCCCTGCGCGAGGTCGCACTTCAGGCCGTTGCAGTCGGCCGCGGAGATGCACTGCACGCAGGCGTAGCTGGCGTCGCAGAGGTCGCGCGGAGCGGAGCAGTCGCCGGCGGTCCGGCAGCCGACGCAGGTCCGGTTCGGCAGCAGGCAGTGGGGCCCCTTCGCCGCCCCCAGGCAGTCCTGCTCGCCCGCGCACTCGTAGCAGAGGTTCTGCACCGGGTCGCACTTCTGGCCCTTGCAGTCGAGCTCGGAGGCGCACTGCACGCAGGTGCGCGAGGCGGGGTGGCAGACCCCCTTGGGAGCAGCGCAGTCGCCCGCGTTCCGGCAGGCCGCGCACAGCCGCAGGTCGAGCGCGCAGTGCGGCTTGCCCGGCACCGTGGCGCAGTCCGCCTCGGCCTGGCACTGGTAGCAGGTGGCGCTTCCGAGGTCGCACCTCAGGCCCGGAGCGCAGTCGGTGTCCCGCGTGCACTGCACGCAGGCACCCTTCGTGGCGTCGCACACGCCGTTGGGCGCGGTGCAGTCGGCGGGGCCGCGGCAGGCGACGCAGGTGCGCGTGGCGAGCTGGCAGTGGGGGAGGCCGGGGAC
>CAZAIE010001486.1:0-1865 GCA_964485035.1 uncultured Myxococcaceae bacterium
TTGTCCGGAACAGCACTAACAGCGACAAATCGGTGGGGTTCTTACGGGAAGGTCACTATTGGCGGGAGCCTAGGTCTCGGCGCAACGGCCGACCCGTGCGATGCGACGCGCGAGGGAGCTTTGCGCTACGACGCGGGAAGCAAGGGCGTCCAGTATTGCGACGGCACGGCCTGGGTGGCGGTTGGCGCACCGACGCGACCCATCATGTGGTCGGGCTGGTGCTCCAATCCGAGCCCAAGCGTGGCCGGTGGAACCTGGGTGAACTTCTGCCTGAATACGACCGAGTTCGATCTCGCGGGCGGCTACCTCAACCGATCTGGCGATCAATTCCAGGTCCAGAGAGCTGGATACTATCGAATCTCATTCAGCACGGTCATCCCCAGCTCCATCTGCACAGGCGTCTTTGCCTATGTTCGCCAGAATCTGACGAGAAAGCATGCGTGCCTTGTCCTCAATTCGAGCCCAACGTACAGCCCTCCTTGGGGAACGATTGCCTGTGATGTCACGCTTCCCTTCGCCGCCGGCGACGTGCTCGACGTGGCGCTGATGCCGCAAAATGCGGGGTGCGCCCTCTGGGACCCGTCACCCAACGCGTACTCCCGGCTCCAGGTCAGCTACGCCGGGCCGCTGTAGAAGCCCAATCCCGCACCACCCACCCACGAAGGGACCGCCTGATGAACTCCCGTCGAGGAATCGCCGTTCCCTGGTTGTGCTCCTGCTTGCTCCTGCTGGGCTGCGAGGCCCTCGACCCCACCGGTGACGGCGAGGCCTTCCTGAGCATCCAGGCCAGTGCTCTCTCGTCCGCCGACGTCGCGCGCGTCCGCGTCACCGCCACCTCCGCCACCTCGCAGACCCTCGCCATCGACCTGGTGAGGTCCGCCAACGGGTGGGGCGGCACGCTGTCCAAGATGCGCGTGGGCTCCTGGACCTTCGCCGCCAAGGCCTTCGACTCCGCGGGTTCGGTGCTCTATCGCGGCGAGGTCGCGGGGGTCGCCATCCTCAAGAACCAACAGGCGCTGGTCGCCCTCGTGCTGCAGTAGTCCGCAGCCCCAGTCCCCTTCGTCAACTCGGCTCCGCGCATCACCTCCCTGGTCGCCTCCTCCGTGGGGGTCGCTCCCGGCGAGTCCATCGACCTCGCGGTCGGGGCCAGCGATGCGGACTCCGCCGATTCCTTGAGCTTCCAGTGGAGCGCCGGCAGCGGCCAGTTCCACGCTCCTACCGCGGCCGCAACGACCTGGACGGCGGGAGCGGTCGAGTCCGCCGAGACGCTCGTCGTGCAGGTCCGCGACTCCCGCGGCGCGGTGGCTTCGATCCAGCTCGCCGTGGCGGTCTCGGCGGCCAACGGCAAGGGCTCCGCCCGAGTGACCGCTGCCGTCAATACCTGGCCCTTGGTCGACGCGGTCGTTGCCACCCCCGTCCGCATCGACGCCGGTCAGTCCACCCTCGTCTCGGTCACGGCCGGCGACGCTGACGGCGACGCCCTGGCCTACGCCTGGACCGCGAGCTGCGAGGGCGCCTTCGACGCTCCCTCCTCCGCCTCCACGCACTTCACCTTGTCGGCCCTCCCCGCGGACGGGTCCTGCTCCCTGACGGTGGCAGTGACCGACCCGCGCGGCGGCCACAACTCCGGGACCGTGATCCTCGAGACCGGCCCCGGCGTCCAGCCCAACATCGCTCCCCAGCTCGAGCTCGCCTTCCAATCCAGCGAGGCGGTGGCCGGTGGCGAGGCCGTGGTCCTCGAGGTCCAGGCAGTCGACCCCGAGGGAGGAGTGCTGCAGTTCGCCTGGCAGGCCAACCTCGGCTCCCTCTCGGTGTCGGTTCTCAGCAGCTAGGGACAGGCGAGTGAGGTTTTTCTCACGAGCTTT